>SVQW01000006.1:86459-116502 GCA_015065085.1 Oscillospiraceae bacterium
ATAACTCGGATGATAATTCCGAGCCTGTTTCGGATGCACAATCGGGTGATAATTCGAATGATAATGCCGAACCCAGTTCGGATGAACAATCGGGCGATAACTCGGATGATAATTCCGAGCCTGTTTCGGATGCACAATCGGGTGATAATTCGAATGATAATGCCGAACCCAGTTCGGATGAACAATCGGGCGATAACTCGGATGATAATTCCGAGCCTGTTTCAAATGAACAATCAGGTGATAATTCAGATGATAATTCCGAGCCTGATTCGGATGCACAGTCGGGCGATGACACCCACTCCCGAACAGAATCAGGCAGTCAATCAACCAACGATACACAGCAAACCTCTTCCGAACAGTCAAGCAATACTGTTTCGGATAAGATAATAGTTAAGCCGTCGGGTGGCGGTATTACGCTCAAACCTTCAGAGGACAACAACTCATCATCGAGTGACAGTTCATCATCGGGTGACAGTTCGTCCTCGAGCGACAGTTCATCATCGGGTGACAGTTCATCATCGGGTGACAGTTCATCATCGGGTGACAGTTCATCGTCGGGTGACAGTTCGTCCTCAGGTGACAGCTCATCCTCGGGCGACAGTTCGTCGGAATAAAATATCTATGCATTAAGAAAAGCCTTTCCCGAGCGCGGTGATTTAAAAATTTCTGCGCTTAACGAAAGGCTTTTTCTGAAATAAAGGGGTTTTATGAAAAAAACACTTATTATCCTGCTGATAATCTTTATCATTATATTCATAGCTTCACTTATACTTATAGGATTGAATATCAAAAGCCGCAACAATGACATTATTGCTTTTGAAAAGTTATCGCATCTTGTGAAAGCTCCTTTGCCCAAGGTCACACTTGAAAACGGTTATGAACCGTCGGCAGACACCAATCAGCCGAATAATACCGCTTCAAGCGCTTCAAACACAGATAACACACAACAAACTGACAAATTAAATCTCCAGCCATTATTCGATATGAACAAGGACTGTGCAGGCTGGATAACCGTTCCGGGTACAAAAATAGACTACCCCGTCATGCACACACCGGATGAGCCAAATAAATACTTTCGCAGAAATTTCAGCGGAAAGTACAGTGTATCGGGCGTTCCGTACATTTTTGAGACCTGCACCGAAAGCAGTACAAATCTTATAATATTCGGTCACAACATGCTCAACGGAACCATGTTTGCAGGGCTTTTGAACTACCAAAACAAGAGTTTCTTTGATTTAAACCGCTGTATTGAATACCAAACGGCAAACGGGTCGGTCATATACGAGATATTCTGCGTTGCGGTAATTGACGACACCGACAGCTGGTACGCCTTTACTCAAGCACGTGACGAAAGAGAGTTTGACAAAAGAATATCCGATATCAAAAGCCGTTCGATACACTTCTCCAATAATCCCCCCGCCTTCGGCGACAGACTTATAACCCTTTCCACCTGCTACAACCGGACCGGTCCTAAAAGGCTTATTGTTATTGCAAAGTCCGGTGAATAAAATCAGGGCTGCTTCATTAAACGACTTATCTGCTTAAATATTAAATATGCAGGGGCGATGCCTTCATCTGACCGAAATCGGGCTGATGCGGGCATCAGCCCCTGCAATTTGTAATTTATATGCATTGTTTTGTTTAATGAGACAGTCCGTTTTTATTCGTTTTTGAAAAAGTAAACATCGGGTACTTTTATGTAAAAACCAACAGACGTTTTTCATCGGGTGCTATGTTATAATATATACATACAATGAGTATTGTTGAAGAATCTGAAAACATACGAAAGGATGTATATAAAATGCTGAAAAACAAGTTTTCAAAAGCGGGAATGTTTTTGCTCACAGTGGTGATTATATCTGTTATGTTTACACTGTATGCCGCCGCACAGATACAAATTGACAAGGTGGGCTTCAGATTTGACAATCCCGCCGCTGTCAACGAGGTAAGCGATTCCTCTGCCAACACACTGTATATAGCCTACGATTCGGCGCACAACGCAATGCGGTGCAATGTGCCCGAAAAGCCTGTTAAAAAGGCTCACGACAATCAGATTATAATAAAGGACAAGGCTCTGGAGCTTATTGATTACCCGTATATAGCAGTAATTTATCAGGTACCCGAGTATGACATATACGGCAAAAAAATAAACTGCTACTCTTCTGATATGTATGTTAACATAAACCAGGGTAAAACAGACCATCCGCAGAGTGCGGGAAATCTGACAACAAAGTTTGACGAATCGGACAACAGTATTAAGATAGGCTGGTTCAAATGGAATGACCCGCAAAACGACACATCCGCCAACAAAGGCAAGGTGTCCAGCATACGCATGGATTTTCCAAACGGTGTATACCACACCGAAAATGCAGAGCTGTATATTTACGAGGTCTCCTTTTTCAAAAGTGAAAGCGACATAAATGCATACTTTGAAAGCGTTAAAAGCACACTTTCAACCGGCGGAACCACAGCTTATGACAACTGGAGCTTTGAATTTGGCGCAACAGATGAACAAGGAACCGTCTATACAGCGGAAAAAGGCACACAAAGTATCACCGCAGGCGGCAAGACCTACACCCAAAAAACCTTTACAATAACCGTACCCTCAACCGTAAAGCCGGAGGATTTATATCTCGGCTGGGTATTTACAAAGGACAGCGACTACACCGTAAATGTTACCGAGCAGGTGTACATAAACGGTTATTCCCGCGATCTGAGGGGTGCTTCCGGCTCGGACTATAACTCTTTTCTGACCAACGGCTCCCGTCTGGGAGATGCGGTAAAGCTTACCGAGGCGGCGGCAAAAAACCTGAACGACACCGTACCCGATTACGTAAAAACAGACTACGCAGATTACAGATTCAACTGTAATGAATTTGACCTCACCCTTTATGCACGTGAATATGTTCACGAGGTATACAAGGTGAAGATAATACAAAAAAACGTTCCTACCTATGAACATGTGCTTAAAAACAGCAAATACACCATAAACGGCGGCGCATGGTCCTCCGACTACTCATCCTACGGCGCTGACCATCTTCAGGGTATCACCTGCGATGACGAGGGCAGATACATGTACATGTCCTTTACCAATCTTCTTGTAAAAATTGATATGCACACCAACCGCGTGGTAGGTACGGTAAAGGGTTTAAAACCCGGAAGTCTTACTCAGGGTGCGCATCTGGGCTGTCTTGCATACCATGACGGCAAAGTTTACGGTTCGTTGGGCTACACCAAGGAAAAACAGTGGTATATAGCCGTTTTCGACTGCGACAAGATAAACGGCGAGGTGAATTACACCGACGAGGGTGTAATGTATGCTCTTTATCTCCCACAGGCGCGCCGCGACATACTCAATACGCTGGAAGCGGGAGAAGCCACCTTTGCCACCACATCCATGGGGCACCGATACGGAGCAAGCTCCATTGACGGCATAACCTTCGGCACTCTGCCCGGCAAGGGCTATGACAGCGACGGCGACGGTGATACGGATATCCCCGACAACAGTACGTACATGTTCGTAAGCTTCGGACCTTACGGCAACGCAAAGCGCTATGACAACGAAAATATGGTGCTTATGGTGTTCGACACCAAAGATATAACAGAAAACAATCTTTTGCCATTTAACGAAACACGCCTTATTACAGACACCGAGGAGCAGGGATATTTCTACAAGCACAAATTGTTCTGCTACACCGGAAATCAAACCTACGGAATACAGTGTCTTGAATTTGACAAGGACACAGGCGACATATGGATGGAATGCTACCCGCGCCCTGAGGGTACGGAATTTCCGTCAGGTAACCGTTATGTTATTGACGGCTCGGTTCCCTTATTCATGGATGAGGTGGAAGTGGGTCAAAGCGTCACGGCAGATTCTGACGGCTTTATCACAAAATCGGCGGCTCATGCTACCGCCGATGTTTACACCGACTATGAAGACGGCGACGGCGACGGCAACACTGGCGAGCGGGAGCAGGGCTGGCACATGAGTCTCAAATGCATCTGCTCAAATGGCAGTATGTCGCGCCACAACTCCAAAATCTACGGTGCAACAGGTCATGAATGTAAGATATGCATGGGAAATAATCCATTTGATGTGGGTATGATTTCACTGGGCAACGACTATTTTTACGGTGCACGCAGTGTTAGTGAAACAATTGATTCGGTGGAATACGAATATGGATTTGCTTATCTTTACAGGCTGGACAGAAGCGGTGAATACAAATTTGAAAAGGTTGCGGACACCCCCGCACCGGTAACCCTGCCAAACGGCGGTAAAATGATAAGCTACCGCCTTGACAGTGTTGATGCCGTAAAGCAATTAAACACATCGGAAAGCGCCAAGAACATATACATTGCCTACGACTCGGCAGAAAATGCACTCAGAGTAAAAGTTCCGGAGTTCCCCACCCAAAAAGCAAGCTGGGGCTCATATCACGACAATCAGCTGATTATCGAGGACAAGAGCCTTGAAATGATTGATTATCCGTATTTCGCAGTAATGTACAGGGTTCCTCAATATGACAAATACGGCAATGCCGTGTCCCGTACCTACAACAAAAGCATGCAGGTGTACTTTAATCAGAATGTGTCGGGCTACACACTCAAAAGCGGTGTTCTTAACACTACACTGGATGCGGCAGACAACAGTATAAAAATGGGCTGGCTCAAGTGGAATGACCCTGATACCGACACAGACCCCGTTCCCGGAAAGATTTTCAAGATACGTCTGGATATCCCCAACGGTGTACGTCCGGGTGAAAATGCCGAGTATTTTATCTACGAAATCGCCTTTTTCCAGAACGAAAATGACATCAGTACATATTTTGACAGTGTAAAAGCCAATATCACCCATAACGGCAGCAAGGATTTTGATAACTGGGATTTTGAGCTTAAGGCAACAGACGGAAACGGAGCGGCTCTGAATGTCGAAAATGGCAATATCACCAACAACGGATGTACTCAGAAGACATTTACGATAACTCTCCCCTTCGGTACAAAGCCTGAGGATATAAAACTGGGCTGGACGTTTAAAAATGACGCGGATTACCCATACATCAGCCAAACGCAGGTGTACCTCAACGGATATTCCCGAGACCTGAGAGGTGCAAAAGGCAGTGACCATACCTCATTCCTTACAAACGGAGTACGTCTCGGCGATGCAGTCGCCCTTACCGAGGCGGCGGCAAAGGCGCTGTATCAATACGACCCGAACGGACAATACGGCTTCACCACCAAGGAAAGATACAAGGATTACGCCTTTAATTACAGCGAATTCGATATTACTGTTTACAACAGGGAATATGTGTATGAGGTATACAAGATAAAAACAGTGTGCGAATCACCCTTAGCCTACGAGGGCGCACAGATACGCAGTGCGGGCACACAAGGGTTAAGATTTCTGTTCTCAATACCAACAGATTATTTTGACACTCTCACAAAGCCCCAAAGCAGTGCCGACACAGGCGAGGGCTTCGGAAGCATTGTAATTCCTCAGTCAATACTTGAATCAAGTCTTACCAAGGATACAAATAATGCGGCAGTTGTGCCTGCGGTAAATATATTTGAACGCACACCGTCAAAGGTATATTACACCGTGTGTATAACGTCAATACCGTCTGATAAGTACAAAGAAAAATTCGTGTTTATTCCCTACGCAACGTCCCACGGCACCACGCTTTACGGACAGTGTGACACGCCTTTGTCGGTTTACGATGTGGCAGTTCAGATATATAATTCCTCCCAAGCTTCCGCACAGCTTAAAGAGTATGTTTACGAACACATCATTGTACCTGCAGACTCGGAATAATAATAGTAAAGACTTTCTAAAAGACAGGGATATTTTGCCTATTCAAGTCTGTCGGCGTACAAAGGTACGGTAAGGCTTGAAGCGGCAAACAGCAGGTGATATTCGATGTATCACCTGCTGTTAATTTTTTTTCGATTTATTTTCGTCTTTTTGAAATATATTTTATTTCCGTCGCGGTATCACGTCTTTCTCGAAAGTCTGAAGGCTGTACCAAAAAGGTACAGCCTTTATTTCAGTCGTTTCGTATCATTGGTCTTACATCGTGTGCTTTTTGAGTGAGCGTTATATCTTCAACCGTCAGGTTTTCGGTATGTCTTGTATACAGTCCCCAGGCGGGAAGTATTCCGAAGCTGTAATACTCGGGATAGTTATCGCCCATTTCGGGTATTTCAAACGGCTCATAGCTTTCAGCACCGCCCGGCATTTCCAGCTCTATATCCGAAAGTGATATATTCCTGACGGGATTTTTCACTGTTCCGCTGATGCATATACAGCTTAAAGTGTTTTTGTTTATCGGGGTTATACAGTTGCCGGTAACTGTGCATATGCTGACGCCGTCAATACAGCCTGCCGTTTTTCTCGGAGGCATATTGTGATATCCGCGCATTCTTTCGCCGTTTGCTATAAAAATGGGGCCAACGGTATTTTCCACTCTTATATTCCGTATATTGACGTCTTTAACGTTTGCACCGTCGACAGGAACAATCTTAACGGCACATCCGTAGGTATCGTGAACGAAAATATCGGCAATTTCCACATTTTCAAAGTCGCCCACCGACTCTGTGCCCATTTTTATCGCCGCCGCTTTACTGGAAAGTGTGCATCCCCTGACGGTTATATTACGGCAGGGCTTATCTACCGTGGCTTTGAGACAGACAGCATCGTCACCCGTATCTATCAGGCAATCTGAAACGGTAACATCGCGTGAAGCATCAATGTCGATACCGTCATTGTTGTGATTGGCATGGCTTTTTATTGTAACCTTATTTATACTCACTCTGTCACAATCCATAATGTGCAGATTCCATGCCGCACCGTCCTGCAGAAAAATGCCGTCGATTTGCACATCCGAACAATTTTTCAATCTTACAAGAAAGGGACGTGTGTCATATTTGTGCTGTGCACCCCGTCCGTTTACAGTTCCGCCGCCATAAATTCTTACGTTCTTTACTCCGTCGGCATATATAAGTGCTTTTCCTCTGGGCAAACCGCAGCCGTCATAAAAAATATCAACATTTTCGGAATAGTCATCAGGGTCCGTGCTTCCCAATATAACAGCTCCTTTTTGCAGATTAAGTATTACATTATCCTTAAGAAAAATCGTTCCGCATACATAAACACCCTGTGGAATAACCGCTTCTCCGCCTGTGACGGAGGCGCTGTCTATCAACTCCTGTATATAGGATGTGCTGTTGAATTTCATATTTTTCTCCTTATTTGTAAATATTCTTTGCTTATCTGAAATCGGGAACAAAGCTCTCATCAGCTGAGCTTATGTCCTGAACAAGACAGTCTGTTATTCCCCTCTTATAAACATACCGCACTACACGGTCGTATTCCTCAGCGGTAAGCCTTCGGTTTATTTCGGGAAAATCGCATGCTCTGCCCGACGGGATGTACTGGCTCATAATACTGAATTTTACCTTTTTGCCTTTTGAAAACGAAGCGAAAATATCAACGGCATCAAGTGAATTGTCAATATTTCCCGGCAATACAAGATGCCGTACAACAAGTCCCTTTTGCATTATGCCGTTCTCAATTACATAATCACCCGTCTGACGGTACATTTCCTCAAGTGAGGCTTTGCACACCTCCACATAGTCATTTACCGCGCTGTATTTTCCGGCAACCGCATTGTCGCCGTATTTAAGGTCGGCAAGATAAATATCGCAAACACCCTCCATCAGCTTTAAATCACCCTCGTAGCCCGAGCAGTTATATACCACGGGTACGGCAGGCTTTTTATTTCTGAGTACGGCGCTTATCTGTTCAATATAGTGGGACGGGGTAACAAGGTTTATATTATGCACGCCCTGACTGCACAAAGTGTCAAAAATCTCCTGCAATTCGGTTTCTGTCACGGTTTTACCGTCGCAGAGAGTGCTTATTTTGTAGTTCTGGCAAAACACACAGCCCAGATTGCAGCCCGAAAAAAACACTGCTCCCGAGCCGTTTTTTCCGCTTATGAACGGTTCCTCCCACATATGCCTCATGTAGTGGGAGATTTTTATTTGCTCACCCGCTCCGCAGTAACCGTTTGGTCTGGCAACGCCGCACCTGCGCGGGCAGGCGTTACAGCTTGATGCCATAATGTATTTCCAGAAGGTCCCTCATCATTTCGGGGGAAGCGACGGGAATATCCATGTTTTTTTCGTCATATATACGGAACATTTTGCCGTCTATTACCTTTCTTCCGTTAGGGGTCTTTATTGCTACCATTTCCTTCACATTGAATATGGAATCGGGTGCATTTTCAAGGTAATAGCTTGCATAGACATAATCCTTGTCAAGCTGTTCCTCCTCGGTAAAGGAAAAGAATCTTTCCCATTTATCGCTGTTGTGCTTAAGATACACCACATTTCCGAAGAAAGGCTCATTTTCAATGCGGTAGCTTTCGCCGAACTGCTCCTGAATTTCTCCGTAAGTGAATAGCAAAGGATGGCGCGGAGCCAGATTCGCTATACCTACATCGCATATATATGTGTTTTCCTCGCCCACTACCTTGAGCACACGGTGACGGCGCATAGGAGTGTCGCTTTCGCCGCGCAGATAGCGTCCGAAATAGTCGTGCACCTCAAAGCCCAGGTCCTTTAAAAGCCAGCCGAAAAGTCCGTTAAGCTCAAAGCAATACCCGCCACGGCGGTTCACCACAATTTTTTCGTAAAGGCTGTCGGGGTCAAGCTTGAGCGGGATGTGATTGAGTATATCAAGGTTTTCATACGGCACAGTGGTTACATGAGCATATTGTAAGCCGTTAAAAAAGTCTTTTTCGCTCATATTACGGTCAAAATTAAAGCCGATGCGGTTAAAATATGCCTGCGCTCTGGCAGAAGGTATAATATCTGATATTTTCATAACAACTCCTTATAAAGTGTTATTAAAGGTTTTATTAAGCCACTTTACCGAAAGCTCGTGCCAACGCATAACATATGGATTTGCCTCTGCCATTACCTCGTCGTTGGCAAGACCCATTCCGTGAGGACCATTTGGAAAAACATGAAGCTCAAAGGGGATTTTATGTGCTGACAGCGCCGCCGCCATGTAAAGCGAGTTTTCCACCGGAACACAGGTATCGGAAGCGGTATGCCACAGAAATGCAGGGGGTGTTTCATCGGTTACCCTCTTTTCCAGCGAATACAGTTCAAGCTGTTCTTCACTCGGGGTCTGAGTGCCCAGAATATTATAAAAGCTGCCCTTATGTGCCTTTTCACCCGAGGTTATTACGGGGTAGCAAAGAACTATGGCGTTGGGGCGGGCTTCCTCACGGTATTTTAAGCCCACTCTCTGTGATATTTCCTCATCATGCCACATAGTGCCCAGCCAGCCTGTCAGATGTCCGCCCGCGGAAAAGCCGATAGCCGCTATTCTGTCGGGGTCGGTATTCCATTCCTCTGCATTACGGCGCAGAATGGTCATGGCACGGCAGGCATCCTCAAGGGGATTTTTATTGACGGCGTTTTTTGAAAGGCTGTAATACAGCACCGCCGCGTTATAGCCGTGTGCCATATAAGCGCGGGCAATAGGCTCAGCTTCTCTCTCGGAACAGCAATGATAGCCGCCGCCGGGGATAACCAGCATCATGGGGCGCTTTTGTATTGAAAGTGTGGGAAACATTGCGTTTATGTACACCACCAGGCGTACATCGGGGTTATCTTCTCTCAGTTGAAAGGTTTTGATTTCCATTTTAAAAATCTCCGTATCATAAGAATTATTATATACAAAGCGGCGGCATACCAAAGTACATCGCCGATGTATGTGTACAATGTGTTGGTGTCGGTAAAGCCAAGCTCGCCCGAAACATATCCTTTTCTGAGTGCACCCAACGACTGTATTATTCTGCCGTGCGGGTCAATCAGCATGGAAATTCCCGTATTGGCGCATCTTGCAATGCTCCTGCGGTTTTCCACACTGCGGAACACCGCCTGTGCGGCGTGCTGGCTCACGGCGGGGGAATCGAAATACCATGAATCGTTGGTTATCAGGACAACAAGCTGTGCACCGTCACGGACGCTTTCGCGCATAAGGTCGGGAAATATGGAATCAAAGCAGATAAGTGAGCCGATATTTCCGAATTCCGTTTCCATAACAGCGCTGTCACGTCCTCTGTAAAGGTCGTCGGACAGCATATTTATTTCGGCTACAAAGGGCAAGCATTTTTCAAAAAATCCGCGCAGAGGCAAATATTCGCCGAAGGGAACAAGATGTCGCTTATGATACACCGTGTCACTCGCACCGTCTTTGTCCAGCACAAAAAGTGAATTTGAGCTTTTGCCGTCCTCAAAACCGAATGCACCCGTCAGAAAAATGCTGTCAGTATGTTTCGGAATCAGCAGAAAGTCCTTTTTATAGTAAGATTCCATCGCCACGGGAACGGCGCTTTCGGGCCATATTATAAAATCGGGGTTTTGGCTGTCTGCCGCCTCAAGTGAAAGCCCACGGAACATTTCAAAGCTCTTTTTTGCCGAGTTGTATTCCCACTTCTCGCTTGAAGCCACATTTCCCTGAATAAGTGCAAATTCCGCCTTTTGGGTGTAATTCACGGGGATATTCATCATAACACTGCCATACAGAATATTCGAGAAAAACAGTACCGCCGCCGCGGCAAAATACCGTTTATTTTTTAATCCGCAGACTATAAAGGCATTGACGGCGTATATAAGAAAGCTTACAAAAAGGTTTCCGAAAAGCGAAGCGGACTGTATGGCAGGCAGAAATTTATACTGAGTTATGCTTATTTTGCACCAAGGCAGGCTGAACTCGCCAAACTGCCACATTAATTCGCAAAGGGTGAAAATAAGTGCAAGTATCAGCGGACTTTTTTTACCGATAATGCGGAATACCAGTGTGCCCAGCCCGAAAAACAAAGCCTGAAATGCGCTTATTCCCAGCCATGCCACAGCAATAACGCCCACTGCCTGTATGGGGGTAAGCCCCGCAAAATCCAACGGATACAACCGCAGAAACCAGTAATATATAAAAAGGCAATACAAAAATCCCCACTTGAAGCCACTGCCAAAAGCGGTTCTTTTGTTTTTTTCAAAAAAATCATCCTGCAGAAGACAACCGAAAAACGGAGCAAGCCCCACCCACGTCAATATAAAAAGCGAAGGGAAGGTGAATGGCAGAGCACACAAAAATGCGCTTACGGCTGTTAAAACAAACGTCTTATTTTTACGAAGTCTTGACATTTATTTGTTTTTAATGTATAATTACAGGGTGCTGAACATCTTTTCGTCAAGCGGTGCGACAACATTATTCACCACTGCTTCACGGGGCTTTGCCATGAGGGGCGCCACAGTGTCGCGCCAGGTAAGGTAATGCTGTGTTTCCTTATGCTTTGCCGATGCTTCGGGGGATTTGAACACCTCATAAAGCGTGAAGTGACAGGGGTCATCCTTTGCCTGAAGCACATCAAAACGCAGGTTGCCCTCTTCTTTTATTGTGCCGTTATGGTTATTGAGAGTAGCCTTTATAAATTCGTCGATACACTCTGGTTTAACGTATACATTAACAACTGCAACTACCATTTTCAAGAAGTCCTTTCGCATTAATATGTTTATTTTTCTTTATTATAGCAAACATTTATACATTTAGCAATAGCAAATATAAAAAAATCCGGAGGAAAACGTGAAAAACATCAATATTGCGGTGCTGGGCACCGGTTTCATGGGTAAAACCCATACTTATTCCATCAAAAACCTGCCTTTTTATTACAATATGGACTTTGTCCCCGTGCTTCACACGGTATATACCCGACGCGAGGAGGCGGCAAAGGAATTCTGTGAGACCTTCGGTTTCAAAAAATACACCACATGTCTTGACGATGTGGTCAACGATCCGGAAATTGACGTTATTGATATATGCACTCCCAACTGCTGTCACTATGAAACACTTGTCAAGGCGATTAACGCCGGCAAGCACATTCTGTGCGAAAAGCCCGTTGTTACAAATATGGAGGAGGCACGCGAGATTGAAAAGCTTCTGGACAAGCATCCCGAGCTTGTGCACCGTGTGGTATTCAATAACCGCCATCTTCCTGCTGTAATGCGTGCAAGACAGCTTGCCGACGAAGGCAGACTGGGACGTATTCTGACCTTCCGCAGTGAATATCTCCATTCATCGGTTCTCAATCTTCAGAAAAATGCCGCCTGGAAGCAAACCGCCGAAAGCGGGGGCGGAGTGCTGTTTGACATCGGCTCTCATGCCATTGATTTGTTTTTATTCATCACCGCCTCGGACAAAACCTGCAAGCCCAAGAAAATCTTCGGCAAAAGCCAGATTGCCTACCCTGTCCGTAAAGGCAGAGACGGAGGCGAATGGCGCACCGACGCAGACGAAGCATTTTATATGCTGTGCGAGCTGGAAAACGGTGCTGTCGGAAGCTTTGAGGGCAGTAAGATAGCCCAGGGCACCAACGACGAATTATCCATCGAGATACGCGGTGAAAAGGGTGCGTTGAAATTCAGTCTTATGGACCCCAACTATCTGTATTTTTACGATGCAACCAAGCCGGAAGCCGCCTTTGGCGGTGAGAGAGGCTACACTGCCATTGAGTGTGTCGGACGCTATGTTGAGCCTGCCACCACATTCCCGTCGGTAAAAGCCCCCGTAGGCTGGCTGAGAGGACACGTGCAGAATATGTACACCTACCTTTCGGATGTTTCACATGGAATACAATCCGTTCCGTCCATTTATCACGGGCTTTACATCAACAGAATCATGGATGCCGCACTTAATTCCGACAAAAGCGGCAAGTGGGAGGACATAAATGACTGACCTTAAGGACATAAAGCTGTTCATGCTGGATATGGACGGCACACTGTATCTTGGCGAAAAGGTAATAAAGGGCGCGCCCGAGTTTATCGAGCGTATCAAAAAAAGCGGTGCAAAGGTGATGTACTTCACCAACAACGCCTCAAAGGACAGGACTCTTTACATAGAAAAGCTCAACCGTCTGGGTTTTAACGCAAATATTGACGAAATCGTGTCGTCGGGCGATGTCACCGCGGCATTTCTCAATAATCACCGCGCAGGAAAAAAGGTATATCTTATGGGAACACCGGCCTGCGAACGTCAGTTCAGACAGGCGGGTGTAAACCTTGTGGGAACAGGTGAAAAATGTGACATTGTTGTGGTAAGCTTCGACACCACAATGACATATGAAAAGGTGGAAAACGCCTGCACACAGATTATGAACGGTGCGGAATTCTTTTCCACACATCCTGACATCAACTGTCCCACCGAGGACGGCTTTATACCCGACAGCGGTGCAATCTGCGCCATGGTGGCTCTCTCTACGGGAAAACAGCCCCGCTACTTCGGCAAGCCTTATGCAGAGACCATAGAAATGGTGGAGGAAATGACGGGTCTCAAGCGCGACAGTATAGCCATGGTGGGCGACCGTCTGTACACCGACATTGCACTGGGCAAGAAAAACGGATTTACCGCAGTTATGGTACTCAGCGGTGAGGGTACCATGCAGGATATTGAACAGCTGCCCGATGAATTGAAACCCGACTACATATTCAACTCGGTTGACGAAATACTCAGATAGTACCGACAAGAGACTGTGATACCACAGTCTCTTGTTTTATTATAATTATAATGCTTGACATATTTGCAAAATTGTAGTAAAATAACCGTGTATGTAAATATATAGGATGTGATTTTATCAAAGACTTTCTTTCGGTCGGAAGAATTATAAACACCCACGGCGTCAGAGGCGAAATGAAAATGGACATCTGGTGCGACAGTGCGGATGCACTCAAAAAGGTAAAAACCGTGTTTACCGACGACAAAGGCGAAAATGCGCTGACATTGGTTTCAAAGCGTGTTCACGGCAATTTTTTGCTTATAACCGTTGAAGGAACAGACACCATCGAGAAAGCAATGCGCTTCAAGGGCAAGGAGCTTTTTGCAAGGCGCAGTGACATTCCCAAGGCTGAAAATTCCTATTTTATTGCCGACCTTATCGGGCTTACGGTGTACGATGCCGCAACAAATGAGGCTGTCGGAAAGGTTACGGATGTATTCAACCGCGGTGCCGGCGACATTCTGGAAATCGAAAGAGACGGCGGTAAGCAAGCCCTTGTGCCTATGGTAAAGGAATTTATGGCTGAAATAGACCTTGAAAAAGGTATATTCATCAATGTTATGGAAGGACTGCTGGACTGATGCGCTTTGATATTCTGACGCTGTTCCCCGAAATGACGGACGGCATCTTTTCGTACAGTATTATAGCGCGTGCGGCGGCACAGGGGCTTATTGAGCTTCACAGCCACAACATACGCGACTACTCCACCGACAAGCACAGAAAAGTGGACGACACTCCCTACGGAGGCGGAAAAGGTATGCTTATGGGACCTCAGCCCATTTATGACTGTTATAAGGCGGTACGGGGTGAAAGGCAAAGCGTGCGTACCTTGTATATGTCCCCTCAGGGCAAGGTTTTCAACCACCAAAAGGCGCTGGAATTGAGGGAATATGAAAACATAATCATTCTCTGCGGTCATTACGAGGGCGTTGACCAGAGAATCATCGACGAAATTGTGGACGAAGAAATTTCCATCGGCGATTATGTGCTGACGGGCGGTGAGCTTGCCGCGGCGGTGGTTGTTGACGCGGTAGCGCGTCTTTGCGACGGAGTGCTTGCGGACAAGGAATGCTATGAAAAGGAAAGCATTGCAGGCGGTCTTCTGGAATATCCTCAGTACACAAGGCCATATGAATTTCATGGTGTGTGTGTACCGGAGGTGCTCAATTCGGGGCATCATGCCAATATTGACGCATGGAGACTTGAAAAAGCGGTGGAAAAAACACTGGCGGTACGCCCCGACCTTATAGAAAACGGAAGCTTCGACAAACAGACACTCAAGGTCATAGAAAAAGTAAGGAAGAAAAATGAACAACAATAAAAAATCAGGAGCCGTAAAAACAGTGGCGCTGATGGTTTTTGCCATGTGCGTTTCCAAGGTGCTGGGTATGCTCAGAAGCGTTCTCATGGCGAATTCCTACGGAATATCCCATGAAGCGACAGTGTTTTCCGAGGCGTCACGCATACCGCTGACTTTTTTCGATTTACTTCTGGGTTCGGCGGTGCTTGGCTGTTTTATCCCCATCTATAACAGCTGCAAGGACAAAAACCGACCTGACGGCAAAAGCGAAAGCGATATTTTCGCATCGGTATTTCTCAACTTCATAGTTATCGTAACATCGGTTCTTGCGATATTGGGAATGATATTTTCACGCGAAATCCTCAGTGTTATCGCGGCAGGACTTGACAGCACACTTATCGATATGGCGGTTACTCCCCTTCGCATAATGTTCCCCATGGTTATTTTCATCGGCACGACCTACACGTTGGTGGGCGTTCTTCAAAGTAAGGATGAATTTCTCATCCCCGCCTTTGTGAGTGCTCTTTCCAATCTTCTTATCATAGTGTACTTTATATTCTTCAACAGATATTTCGGAATTGTCGGTCTTTCGGTATGTTACACATTCAGTTGGATTGTTCAGCTGATTACCCTTATCCCCTCACTGGTGAAAAACAAATTCAGATATTTTGCCTGTTTCGACTTTAAAAACAAGAGCTTTATAAATGCACTGAAAATGACGCCCCCCATAATGCTGGGGGCATGGCTCACTCCCGTGAGCATACTTTTAAGCCTTTATTTTGCGGCGTTTGTAGAGCTTGATGGTGCGGTGGCGTCCTTTGAATACGCCAACAGCCTTTTCACCATAATTGTGGGTATACTCACCTACGGCGTATGCAACTTTATTTTTCCAAGACTTTCAAGGCTTTCGGGAGACGACCGTGAGGGCTTTGTAAAAACTGCGTCGCAAAGCCTGTTTTATTCATTCATGATAATAATTCCCGTAATGACGGCTTTGCCGGTAGTTGCGCCCCAGGCGGTATCAATTATATATCAGCGCGGTGAATTTGATGCTTTGGCGGCTCAGCACGTTACGGGCGCACTGAAAGCGCTTATTCCCGGAATGCTGGGATTTACGGCAGTAGAGCTTATGAACCGCGTGTTCTACGCACAAAAGACACCTTATATTCCCATGACGGCGGCACTGTGCGGTATAGCCGTGAACGCAGTTTCGTCATATATTATGATTATAAAGCTTAATATGGGGCTGTATGCTCTGGGAATTTCCTTTGCTTCGGGTCTTTGCGGTGCGGCGGCGGTGCTTATAATCTTTGCGGCAATAAAGCTCAAAGGTATGTTTGATACAGGTTTCTTTGTAAGGCTTTTTAAGCTTGTTATCTGCGCCGCGGTAAGCTATATCGCAATGCACCTGCTGAATAAGCTTATTTCCCCAGACCCGTTTTACGACGGACTGATAATGAATGTTGTTACCGGCGCAGGGATTTTCCTCTGCGGAACGGCAGTATACGTTATATTACTGAAACTGACAGGATTACTTAAAAAGGAGTGATAGAGTGAAAAAAGGCACAAAGCTTGCCGACATGCTGAAAAACAGCTTTATAATCGGGTGGCTTATTACCTTTGCGGATTATCTGTATTCCCGCATTCCCGATTCCGTCATAGTACAGTTCTTTTCAAACTACAAGGCGTTTGAAAAAAACTATGCTGACAGCCGTATCGGTCAATTTTTCTCGCGCTTCAAGGTCAGCCGTATAAAAACGGTGGAAATGAAGCAGGCTTTTTCCAGAAAAATGGAACAAAGCATCATACGCGGTATGTTCAGACAGCTTAAAGAAAAGCTGCTCACCGCAAGGCTGCGTACCTACGGAAGCTTTTTGTTTTCCTACGGCTTGATTTGCATCGGCATAAATGCACTGAAAATATTTATTTTTCACACAGCTATCGATATTTTCACTCAGATAATCCCGCTCATATGCGTGCTTATCGGTGCTGTATGGGCACTCAGCAAAAAGCCTGTGGGACAGGCATTGTACGAAAGTATTTTTATCGGCGGTATAATGCGTTCCTTCATCGGCGTACGCCGTGACGAAGTCTGCTTTGATACCGTCAACGACCGCGGTATAACGCTGGGCTTTCTTTTGGGAGCGGTGCTGGGGCTTATGTCATTTATAGTACCCCCGATAATGATTTTTGGTGCGGTTATTGCACTTCTTATGCTGTATCTCATGGGCACAAAGCCTGAATTCGGCATTGTATTCATTGCTTTTTCGTTGCCCTTTATGCCCACCATGGCAATGTGCGGACTTACAATATTCTGCACCATGGCATTTATTTTAAAGGTTGCACGCGGCAAACGTACCTTCCGCTTTGAGGCGATTGATATGGCAGTGCTGGTATTTATGGTGTTCATATTCTTCGGCGGTACGGTTTCGGTGGATTTTTCCACCAGTGTGAAATCCGCGGCGGTATTTCTGGCACTGATGCTCAACTATTTTCTGGTGGCAAACCTTATACGCAACCGCACACTGACAGTACGTATACTGCAGTCATTTTCACTTTCCATGCTGGTTACCGCACTTATCGGACTTTATCAGAAATTCTTTATGGCGGCAAATACCACCTGGCACGACACCACCATGTTCGGCGACATCGGAACAAGAATCTACTCTACCTTCCAGAATCCCAATGTTTACGGCGAATATCTTGTTATGGCAATACCCCTTTCGTTGGCATTGCTGTTTACACAAAAAACCTATAAGGAACGGTTTATGACCTTTGTGATAACCGCCTGTGCACTTATGGCGCTGGTATATACCCAGTCGCGCGGTGCATGGCTGGCGTTCCTTATATCCATTGCGATATACCTACTGATAAAAACAAGCAAAATGCTGGTTGTATACCTTCTGGGCATCTTTTCAATTCCCATACTGCCCTTTGTTTTACCCCAGAGCATAGTTTCCCGCTTCATGAGCATCGGAAATCTGGGCGATTCCTCTACCTCCTACCGCGTTTCTATCTGGCGTGCGGCAGTAAAAATGATTGAGGACTTTTTCACAGGCGGTATAGGCATAGGAACAACCGCATTTTCCAAGGTTTACCCCTCCTACTCCCTTGCCGGAATAGAAGCGGCGCCGCACTCACATCAGCTTTTCTTCCAGATAGCCATTGAAATGGGATTTTTTGCACTGATTGCCTTTTTTGCAGTAATATTCATACTCATCCGCAAAAACTCTCACACACTCATGGAGTACGGCAAAAAAAGCGGATATACTCTCATTTCCTCCGCGGCACTGTGCGGTATTATCGGTATGATGATTCAGGGTCTTACGGATTATGTCTGGTACAACTACCGCGTATTCGGAATGTTCTGGATAGTCATGGGACTTTGCGTAAGCGCACTCAGATGTGCTGAAAACGAAAAAGATAAAGAAAGGGTATGAAAGATATGAATAACGAAAAGAAAAAAGCTCTTAACATTATCGACATTATAATCATAGCCGTTGTTATACTCGCTCTTGCCGCGGCGGCATTTATATTCCTGCGCCCCGGCACTGCTCAGGACAGTGAGGGCGGTACAAAGTACATTGACTTTACCATCGAGCTTCCCACCGTCAAGAACAGATTCAAGGACTATATAAAAGTGGGGGATGCGGTTATTGAAACAGTGCGTCACACCTCCATAGGATACGTAACCGAGGCACTTTACACCGACGCCATGATAGCCACCACCAACATGAACGAGGGCGGTATTATGACAATGAGTCCTTACCCCGACCATCAGCGTGCCGAAATAACCATACGCGCTCCTTACTCATTAAACGAAAACGGCGAATATTCCGTTTCCGGAACCACTTTGGCAGTAGGCGCGTATATCAATTTCAGCACTCCCAACTTCATTACCAGCGGATACTGCGTAAAGCTCAGACTTCTTTCCGAACAAGAAAATTCCGCTTGGGAAAATGAGCTCAAGCTTATGGAAAACAAGGACGGAGGTAAAAAATAATGACAGGCAAAAAGAGATTTAACATAATTGATGTTGTACTCATACTGACAGTGCTTGTTATAGTTGCCGGCGTTTTGGTGCGCAGCGGCTTTACGGGCAGCTTTAACGAAAAGTTTGAAGAAGGCATGCTGGAATACGAATTTATTATCAACTCCATCAAAAACACCTCTGAGGTTTATTTTGAAGAAGGCGCGAAGCTTTATTCCCAGTCCACCCAGAAAGAGGTCGGAGAGATTATTTCATTCCACACACGTCCCGCAGAAGCTTATATCGAGCTTCCGACAGGTGAAATAGTAAAAACCGTAATCCCTGACCGTATGGATGTTATCGGTATTGCGAAGGTGAAGGGCACAACGGATGACGACGGCAGATGTATGCTGGACGGCACCACTCATATTGCCGCAGGAAAGAGCATTTATTCACGTCTTAAGGACATAACCTTCATGTTCACCGTCGAGGACGTTAAGTACGTGCCTGTTAAAACGGCTGAGAATTAATATTTTGTGTGAAAACGACAAGTTTTTTTCGCAAAAAAATGTTTTTTTTAAAAAATTGCTATTGATTTTATTTGTAAAGTTTGATATAATATAGTATCATACAGAATCAGTATCATGTAATGACTGTCGGTTATTACTCAAACCATATGCTTAAATCCAATTATTAGGAGTGTGCAGTTATGATTTCCAAGGAAATTACCATTACCAACAGTGTAGGTCTCCACGCAAGACCCGCCACATATTTTATACAGAAAGCAAATACCTACAAGAGCTCTTTGTGGGTAGAATGCGGCGAACGCCGTGCTAACGCCAAGAGTCTTCTGGGTGTACTTTCTCTCGGCATTTCCAAGGGTACAAAAATTATGATAATCGCAGACGGTGCGGATGAAAACGAGGCTCTTGAGGGTCTTGCCGCTCTTGCCGCAACAGGTTTTAACGACTGAACTTCGTTCTAAAGGCGATGATGTAACCATCATCGCCTTTTTGTTTTTCATTTTTTTAATTTTGTATTTACAATATCAAAAAAATATGATATAATACATGATGAATTATTATATGGATTCGTATTTCATTAAAAACGGAACAAATAAACTTACATAAGGTCAGATATATGAAGAACAATATTTTCGCTCAGTCACTTGCAAAACTGAAAAATCCACGTTCGCTGGTTATAACCGCCATGCTTACGGCTGTTATAATCGTGTTGGATCAGCCGTTTCTTTCAATACACATCGGAAACGGACTGAAAATCAACTTTCTGTTCATCCCCATTATGATATGCGGTATGTTTTACGGTCCCGTGCCCTGTGCCGCCATGTGTGTTGCGGGAGATGTGCTGGGAGTACTTTTGACAGGCAAGGGCGTGGTATGGCAGCTTATTATTGTAGAGCTGGTGCGCGGAATACTGGTGGGATGCATAATGTTCAGGAAAGAGCCCACTTTGGGGCGCATCGTTACGGGCCAGTGCGTTTCAAACCTGTTTGTAAATATGTGTCTCAACACCGCCGTTCTCATGTGGATAGGCTTTCTTCCGTCCCAGAACATTTTTCTTGCCGCAGGTGCCAGAATTGTAAAAAATATCGTATTTCTGCCGGTTGAAATAATAACACTGTTTTTCCTGCTCAACTCACTTATAAAAGCCATGGAAAAAAACAGACTGCGTCCGTAACAAATGAAAGGAAGAAACATGAAAAAGAAGATTTTTTCTATCGCTCTTGCTCTGTTAACTCTTTTTTGCGCTGTGTTTATCCCTGCGGCGTATGCCGAAGATGACGAAACTGCGGTAAAACGTCTGGAAAGCGAGCTTGCTATTATAAAAAACAAACAGGCAGAAACAAAAAAGGCAATAACCGCATTGAAAAGCAAGCAAAGCTCCCAAAGCGCACTGCTTTCGCAGCAGACCGGCGAAATTAACCTTATAAAAAGTAATATTTCCACCACCCGCGAGCTTCTTGACATATACACAAATCAGATAACCAACAAAGAAGCGGAAATCGAAAAGCTGGAAAAGGAGCTTAAAAAGGCGGTTGAAATTTTCAAAAACCGTCTTGTATACAACCACGAGAATACAGGCAATATCAGTTTTTTGGAATTTGTTTTCGAGTCAGAAAATTTTCTTGATTTTATTTCCCGTCTTGAAATCTCCCGCGAGCTTATGGATTACGATTCAAAGCTTTTAAACGGAATATCCGAAAATCTCAAGACCCAAAAGCAGCAACGCGATGAAATCCAAAAGGCATCCGATGGTTATACACAGCATTTCCTGGAGCTCAGCGCACAGGAGGAAGAGCTTGCCGAGAAGATAAATCAGTCCAAAGAGACGGTTGCCGCATTCCAGAAGGACATTGACGAGTATCAGAAAGAGCTGGACCGTGAAAATGCCGAAATGCGTGAGACCGAAAAGGAAATGAACCGCCTTCTGGAGGAAATGAGAAAGCGCAATACCCCCTCCTACAATTACAGCGAGGCGGGATTTATATGGCCGCTTCCCAAAAAATACATAATTTCCTCCCAATGGGGCTACCGCAAGGACCCATTCACGGGAAAACAGGCTTACCACAACGGTATTGACATTGCCACCAGCGGTACCTCACCCGAGATATATGCCATTGCGGGCGGCGAGGTGGTAACTGCGGGCGGAAACGCCTACACCGGTTACGGCTACTATGTAATTATCGACCATGGCGGCGGATTTCAGTCGTTGTACGGTCACATGAACAAGTGGCCTTCCGTTTCCAAGGGCGATATGGTAAAGCAGGGACAGCTTATCGGGTATGTCGGCACAACCGGTCGCTCCACAGGAAAGCATCTGCATTTTACTCTCTACAAAAACGGCAAAGACGTTAATCCTTTGAATTATCTGCCCTATTGACAAGATACAGCCTTAATATGTTAAATCACTAATAAATTTTACATTTTACATATTCAATTCTGACAAGCTTTACGGTAAATCATATACGCTGAAATTAAAATGATAGTGCTTTATACAATTATGTCAAAAAATCATTATCGCAACCTTCGCACGTCATGTTCACCTCAAGCGGAATATTTTTATTTCCAAGTGAATGTGCAATAAAAAAGGAGTAGCCATGATTAACACCTTATCAGATGTCAGATTTAAAAACGAAAACGGTAAATTTATCAAAATGCAGTCGGCAAACAGCGGATATGCATACAATGATGTGCTTGCTTCCATTGACGAAAACGGTGTTATCACCGTCACCTCAGACAAAACGCCTGTAAGGTGTATATGTTTCATATGGAAAGTTGATTTTAAGCCCCATGAAAGATTTCTCGGTGATGCATGGGAAAGGGCTTACGGTGACCTTGAGTGGTTACCTATTGAAAAAACAGGGATAATGCCCTGGTATTTTACAGCCAAATCGGGGGATATCTGCCGTTGCTTCGGAGTTATGACTCAGCCCAATGCCATGTGCTTCTGGCGTGTGCGCGACGGCGAGGCGGCACTTTACCTTGATGTGAGAAGCGGTCCCGACCCAATTGCCTTTTCTGGCAGGGTGCTGGAAGCCGCGACGGTGATTATAAAAAGATACACAAAGCCTGCTATTGAAGCCATCACCGATTTTTGCCGCGAACTGTGTCCCAAGCCGAGACTTTTGCCGTATCCCATATACGGCGGCTGCGACTGGTACTGCACTTACGGTTATTCCTCATATGACACCGTAATAAGCCATTCACGCAAAATCGCAGAGTGTGCAGAAGGGCTTGAAAACCGACCGTTCATGATAGTTGACGCAGGCTGGGCTATCTGCCATAACATCAATAAATATCTGGGAGGGCCGTGGTATCCCAACACAAAATTCGGGGACATGAAAAAGCTTGCCGAAGAAATGAAGTCACTGGGAGTGCGCCCTGCGTTGTGGTACAAGTCCCTGGACAATTCGGAGGTGTTCAAGGACAACCATTATCTGCGCTACAACGATGCCACCAAAACAGCCACCGACTACACTCTCGATCCGTCAAAGCCCGAAACCCTCGAACAGATAAAGAAGGAAATACAGCGCTTTAAGAGCTGGGGCTTTGAAATGATAAAGGAAGACTTCAGCTCCTTTGACATGCTTCTCAAATGGGGCTTTGAAATGGGCGACGAGCTCACGGAAGCCAACTGGCATTTTCACAATACCTCCCTCACAACAGCAGAAATCGCAAAAAATCTGTACAAAGCAATTCGTGAAGCGGCAGGCGATGATATGATAATTTCGGGCTGCAACTCCTTCAACCATCTTTGTGCGGGTATTTATGAATTTATGAGAACAGGCGATGATACCAGCGGTATACACTGGGACAGAACGAAAAAAATGGGCGTCAATACCCTCGCCTTCCGCATGTCACATCACAATACCTTCTATTCCGCCTATGCCGACTGTGTGGGAATCACCTCCAATATCGAATGGCACCGCAACAGGCAATGGCTTGACGTACTCTCCAAAAGCGGAACTCCTACCTTTGTATCCATTTCCGAGGATTCCTACACCCCTGAGGTGAAAAAGGCAGTAAAGGAAGCTTTTGCACGTGCATCGGTCAACACCGTCACCTCCGTCCCTCTCGACTGGGAAGACGAAGCATTCCCGAGGGTCTGGAAAAGCGCTTACGGAACAGACACCTATTGCTGGGATTGATATAGCCGAAAAATTCCTTTAAATAATTTGCCGCTACCGGTAGTATTATTGTATATACTCAGCTTGAGTTTCTACCCTGTACGAAGGGTAGAAACTCATTTTTGTTCACTCCACCGTATATCGTTGAAATCAGGTGGACAGTTTTATTGCTTTACTAAAAATATCTTCTTCATGAAGTATATAATTTATTATTCACTACTTGATTTTTTATGTTAATTGTGATATACTGTAGTGTAAAAGTATAATTTTACTCAACATGTTAATAATTTATAAAGGAGATATAAACCATGTCAAGAGAAATCATTGTTGAAACCTCTGCACGTCATGTTCACCTCAAGCAGGAGGACATCGAAATCCTTTTCGGCAAGGGTCATCAGCTTACCCCCAAGAAGGACCTTTCCCAGCCCGGTCAGTTTGCATGCGAGGAAAGAGTTGAGATCGTAGGACCCAAGAAGTCCATCGCAAACGTTATCATTCTCGGTCCCGCTCGTCCCGACAGTCAGGTTGAGGTTTCCCTCACCGATGCAAGAACCATGGGCGTTAATGCCGCTATCCGCGAATCCGGCGACATCGAAGGCACCGAGGGCTGCAAAATCGTTGGTCCCTGCGGTGAAGTAGTTCTTGAAAAGGGCGTTATCGCCGCTAAGCGTCACCTGCACCTCACTCCCGCTGATGCTGAAGAAATCGGCGTTGAAAACAAGCAGATCGTTAAAGTTAAAATAAGTGGCAGCCGTCCTCTCATTTTTGACGACGTTGTTGTTCGTGTAAGCGACAAGTTTGCCCGCTTTATGCACATCGACACCGACGAAGCAAATGCCGCAGGCGCTACTCCCAACATCGTCGGCGAAGTTATCGTTGACTGATTGTCTACATAAAAAATAACGAAAGGAATTTTTGAAAAATGGCTATGTTATCTCATGAAGTAGAAAGAATGTGTACGGTCGCAAAAGGACCGCATCACGGACCCGCTCCCATTCCCGAAGAAGGCAAATGGGTTAAGTCTTATGAAATCAAGGATATTTCCGGTCTCTCCCACGGTGTAGGCTGGTGTGCTCCCCAGCAGGGTATGTGCAAGCTTACCCTCAACGTTAAAGAGGGTATCATCGAGGAAGCTCTCGTTGAGACCTCCGGTTGCAGCGGTATGACTCACTCCGCAGCTATGGCAGCTGAAATCCTGCAGGGCAAAACCCTTCTTGAAGCTCTCAACACCGACCTTGTTTGCGATGCTATCAACGTTGCTATGAGAGAAATCTTCAAGCAGCTGGCTTACGGCCGTACCCAGACCGCATTCTCCGAAAACGGTCTGCCCATCGGTGCTTCTCTTGAAGACCTTGGTAAGGGTCTGCGCTCTCAGATTGGTACTATCTTTGCTACCAAAGAAAAGGGCGTTCGTTACCTCGAAATGGCTGAGGGATATATCCTTTCTCTCGGTCTTGACAAGAACAACGAGGTTATCGGCTACAAGTTCGTTCACCTGGGCAAAATGATGGAAATGATAAGACACGGCAAGCCCGCTCAGGAGGCTTACGAGGCTAACATTAAATCTTACGGCAGATACGACGAAGCGGTCAAGTACATTGACCCCCGTGAAGAATAATAAGGAGGCATAAGTAAAATGGCTAAATTTGAAGGTTACGAAAGAAGAATTGATAAAATCAACGAATGCCTCAAGGAATACGGCTTTGAAAGCCTGGAAGCAGCTCAGGAGCTGTGCCTCTCCAAGGGTATCAATGTTGACAAAATAGTTAAGGATATTCAGCCCATCGCTTTTGAAAATGCTGCTTGGGCTTACACTCTCGGCTGTGCCGTTGCTCTCAAAAAGGGCATCACCAATGCTGCTGACGCCGCTGAGGCTATCGGTATAGGTCTGCAGGCATTCTGCATCCCCGGTTCTGTTGCCGAAACCCGTAAGGTTGGTCTGGGTCACGGTAATCTCGCCGCAATGCTTCTGCGCGAAGAAACCAAGTGCTTCTGCTTCCTGGCAGGTCACGAATCCTTTGCAGCTGCTGAGGGCGCTATCGGTATCGCTCGTACCGCTAACAAGGTAAGAAAGCAGCCCCTTCAGGTTATCCTCAACGGTCTTGGCAAGGACGCCGCTTACATCATCTCCAGAATCAACGGCTTCACTTACGTTGAAACCGAATATGATTTCTATACAAGCGAGCTGAAGGTAGTACGCGAAATCGCTTACTCCGACGGCGAAAAGGCTAAGGTTCGTTGCTACGGCGCCAACGACGTTCTTGAGGGCGTTGCTATCATGAAGCACGAGGATGTTGACGTTTCCATCACCGGAAACTCCACCAACCCCACCCGCTTCCAGCACCCCGTTGCAGGTACCTACAAGAAGTGGTCCTACGAAACCGGCAAGAAGTACTTCTCCGTTGCTTCCGGCGGCGGTACAGGACGTACTCTCCATCCCGATAACATGGCTGCAGGTCCCGCTTCCTACGGCTTGACCGACACCATGGGTCGTATGCACGGCGATGCACAGTTCGCAGGCTCCTCCTCCGTTCCCGCACACGTAGAAATGATGGGACTTATCGGCGCAGGTAACAACCCCATGGTTGGTATGACCGTTGCTGTTGCCGTTGCAGTTCAGGAAGCTATGGCGAAGTAAGCTGATTTTACAGCACTTTTCAGATGTTTTAAACATCTTTGACACGTGTTTTGAATAACAAGAATCAACTTATAAACATCTTTTAACAACAAACAGAGTTAGACACATCATTTTCGGGTTTTCCCGTATGATGTGTCTAATTTGTTTTAGGAGAAAAAAGATGAAAAAACTGAAGCTTGCGGAGAATAATTTACTGACCCTTGAGGAAGGATGCAACAAGTATCTCGACGATTGCCGAGCACGAAACCTGAGAGAAGGAAGCATCAATCACTATAGGCAGAGCTATACTCAGTTCTATAAGTTTTTTGACAAGAATATGCAGGTATCTGAGCCGGACGAAAAGATGTATCGGAAGTATGTGATACATCTTCGGGAGACATTACACAACGATGTCAGCATTAATTCCAGTCAATTGTAAACTGAAATGCAATACTTGTTTGTTTGATTTATATTTTTAAGTGTATAAATTATAGATACAGGCAGGTGTTGCATTTTGTTTTGCAAAAAAATTATTGAGTAAAAATTAAAGCCTCCAAGGAGAGTAAATCCTTAGAGGCTCATTCTTTTTTATTCAATTATCGCAATAATCTGTGTGATGAATTTGCTTTTATCTTTATGTTGCGGCGGTCCTTCAAGATAAATATTACGGAATACACCTGTCAGCGTCAGATTATTTTCTTCTGCATAGGAAAAAAGTCTCTTTCGTGCTTCGGAAATTTCCTCATAAGCACCATGGTGGAAAAATGAAAGTGCTTTGAGTTCGGGGAGATGTTTTATGTATTCACCTTCGCTTCCTTGCGGCACAGCAACACAATATGAAATGTCTTGCGGAGCATTCGCAGAATACTCGGTGAAATACATTCTCCTTGTTGTATCGGTTCCGTGCAATTTCATTGCTTCAAGTGCCGTATCTCTCAAAAGATTTGTCTTGTCAGCAATAGAGGTTGAGTTATACACACGGCAGTATATCGTCTGCGGTTCAATCGTGATTTCTCGTATAACATCACCTTTTTTATGTGTTCTTTCTTTCAGCTTTTCAATGGTGAGATTAAGTTCATCACGCATTTTTTCAAGCCGTTCTATCATCGGTTGTAAATCCGTTGTATCGCTGAAATATGTTCTTATTTCGTCAAGCGACAGCCCTAAGTCCTGAAACACACGGATTGTTCGGATTTGAGTAAAGGTATCAATGGTGTAATATCTGTTGCCTGTAGCACCGTCTTTTTTGTCCGGAGTAATAAGACCTTTTGTTTCATAGTTCAATATAATTTTTCTTGTGATTCCAACGGCTTTTGCTATCTCGCCGATGGAAAATAAATTGTTATTATCCATAAAATAATCCTCGTTTTTTGTATAAAATAAATATTTTTGAAAAAAATTCGAAAAATTTCTCAAAAAACACTTGCATCGCCCATTGATGGGCGGTGTATAATTATTGTAGCATATAATATCAAATTTTTCAAGATGTGGAGGGTGATAAATTTGAAACTGAAGGATTATTGCATTAAGGAAAGAAAGGAGTACCTATTAACAGAGTGGGATGACGAAAAAAATCTTCCGTTCACCCCGGAAACAATCAGTCATACAAGTTCATTACCTGTTTGGTGGAAATGTGAAAAAGGTCATTCATGGCAGACGCAGCTCAGAAGCCGATCAACTACACTTACAAAGTGCCCTAAATGCCGTGATGCTGAACTGAATAAAAGCAGAAAACTTAAAGCAAAAGAGCTTGCGAGACGATTAAAGACTGAATAAGTTATTTAAATTAAATTTTATGATACGAAAGAAGGAGCGAACAATGAAAAAAATATTAAGTACAGTTTTATGCTTATGTATGCTTATCAGCATACTTCCAGCAAATGTGTTTGCTGCGTCGGTTGTAAATATTTTCAATATTACAGTAACCGAGCCAGTGACAGGTGAAAAGCCGGTAAATTCGGGCTCTGTTCCCTCAACGGCAAGCACCGAGGTTGTAAAGGTGGAATGGGACGGCGATTTTGATGACAACGGCTGTTTTATTGAGGGTAACTCATATAAGGTTTCCGTTACCGTCAGAATAAAGGCAGGTCAGGATAAATATATAAAATACGTTAAATCCACAACCAAAATCAACGGTCAGCTTTCTGAAATGAAAAGTCTTACCGAGGATAAAAAGCAGGCTGTGATCTGTTACACCTTTAACGTCGGTAGTAAAACCGAAGGTGGACAGGCAGGAGGTGTTGCACGGGACCTCAGCAAAGCAAAATACAGCGAGCTTTCTGTCAACGAGTTTGAATGGGAGGTTTTAAGACTTTGTAATATTGAACGTGCCAAGGAAGGTCTTGATTCGCTTTCCATGAACGGTACTCTTCAGGATATCTGCGATATTCGTGAAAAGGAGCTTGTAACCACTTTTTCTCATGACAGACCCGACGGAAGCGATTGCTACTCGGCAATTCCTTCCACTTATACCTGGAGTAATGTCGGAGAAAACATCGCAAGGGGTCAGCGTAATCCTGCGGAGGTTGTAGAATCATGGATGAACAGCCCCGGACACCGTGCCAATATTCTTAAGCCCGAATTCCGCTATATGGGTGTCGGATATAATTCCAACGGAAATAACTGGGTTCAGTTCTTTTCAAGCAGTAAAGATTTCAAAATTGTTGGCAAGAACTCGTTTTCCAACAGCTCATATAATGAAGAAATATCCGAAACCGATATCAAGGACGTGTACCTGACAATTACGGCTTCCAACGGTTATAAATCTTATATGCCTGTGGATTTTGATTCCATGAAGCAGACAGGGGGCAAGTATTACCCAAGACTTGCTGCTACTCAGAACGTTTCGTTTATAAAGGTCGAGGATACCGACAGTGAAACAAACTCTGATAAAACAACCAATCAGGAAAAAGAGCCGACAGTAACAAGTCCAACAGAAGGCAAGACTACCGATCTTACAGAAGGAAGTCTTTTTGGAAAATACATACCGATTACCCATGTATACGGCACCAATTTCGGCGTACCTTACAATATGGAAGCCGGCTCTGAACAGCGGTTCGATATTGGAACCCGATTCTATGACGAAACGATAGGTATACAACCAAGCTTTGCTCCGGAGGTAAAGAGAAGTGATTATCAGAACCATTACGTCAAAATAAGTTATCTTGGAACATACGGTACCGTCGGTAAAGAAATTGCTGTTACCAGACTCGGTATCATTGACGAAGCGGAATATGACTTGGTTATGAACGGAAAGGAATCTGACTGGGCAAAGGTATATAATCTTACAAAGGACACCATCGTAATTTCCGCAGATATATACGATGAAAACAAACAGTTTGTAAGAAAGCTTACTCCCGCCGCAGTTATCGTGGCAACGGATGCAAGCGGAAACTTTATTACATTTTCACACTTCCTTGGTTCAACCTCAACAATCCTCTATTCACAGATAGATAATTTCTTTGCAGCGGACGAGGATAAGAGAAGAAGTACAAAGTCATTCTCGTTTGTAACCGATAAGATCATGCTTACAAATAAGGCTGATGCAGAAAAGCTTCTTCCGCCTGCGGAGATAATAAACTACGAGTATAAAACATATCCTGAACTTAACGTGACACCAAACTACAATGCAAACCATATACTTGATGATGACGAATTTGTAACTCCCGAAAATGTTTATTATCAGGTGGGTGTTGATTTCAAGCAGATAGACCCTGTCATAAAAAACGAAATCAGGGATGTTGTCAGCTATTCCTTTTATACGCACAAGATTGATACCCTTTACACCCAGAGAAACATTGTAACCGCAGACGGCACGCTTTACGGCGTTACCTCTGAATATGAAAAGAAGAAAATTGCAACAAATGTAAAAAAAGCCACCGCA
>SVQW01000007.1 GCA_015065085.1 Oscillospiraceae bacterium
AAGGCAAAACCGCAGTCAAATCCTATCGGATTTGCGAGGATTTTAACGAAGAAAATGCCCTAAACAGGCTTTTTGTCGACTTCGTTTTCGTATCTTACCTCACTCTTGTTCGGCTCTTTTCGGCTATAGAAATATTATCATAAAATCTGTCAAAAAAACAGTTTATAATGTAAAATATTGATGAGATTTTAGATTTATTATTATAATTTACATATTATTAATAAATGCCGATTTAGTGTGTTAATACTTTATTGATAAAATAAAACCTACAAAATACATAAGGAGATTTTCTGATATGAAAACCATTAAACCTATTAAGCTTACGGCAGGCGCCAACCGCAATATTCAGAATTGCCCCGTAACATTTATGTTTGACAGTGATAAAGAGCTTAAGGAATGCTCTTTCTGGCTTAAGGACGGCAGAGACAGAATTCCCGCACAGCTTTCAAAAGATAAAAACGGTCAGTACCGTATCGATTTTATTGTGATGTATATGGAAAAGGGTACTCAGGCAGTGCTTGTGCCCGATTTTGATTCCGCTCCCCCGGCAAGAATAGAGAGCGTGGCGGATAAGGGTAAGATCAATATAAATATCGATGGCGAATTCTACACCGCGTATCAGTATGATATCGGCTTTGCAAAGCCCCACATAGGCCCTATCACCACCAAAAACGGCGAAAACATTACCCGTTACGATTTTGAAATCAAGGAACACCCCCACCACCGCTCCATCTGGTTCAGCCACGGTGCGGTTAACGGAATAGATACCTGGAACGAGCCGGAGGGTACCCACGGCTATATCAAGAATAAATCTGCTGAAATTATTGCGGGCGGTGCTGTTACTGCGGGCTTTGATGCCGTAAATACCTGGACGGATAACTCCGGCAAGCCCTTGTGCGACGACCGTACCACTGTAAGATTCTATAACCCTATCGGCGAATTTGTTATTATGGATATGGAGCTTACCCTTTTTGCCAACTACGGTGATGTAACTCTGGGCTCTACCAAGGAAGCGGGTCCCGTTGCAGTGCGTATGGATGAAAATCTGCGTGCCGACCGTACAGGAACCATTGAGGATTCACATGGCGGTATCAATGAGGACGAAATCTGGATGAAGCGCTCCTTCTTCTGCGATTACTACGGCAAAACCACAAACGGATTTACCTACGGTGTTGCTCTGCTTGATAATCCCGACAACGACACTTACCCCTCCTACTGGCACTCCCGTAACTACGGTCTGTATGCCCCCAATAACTTCTATATCGGCGGTGACAGAGTGATAAAAGATGGCGAAAGCATGACCTTTAAGTACCGTTGCATTGTTCACCGCGGTACTACTGCGGAGGCAGGAATTCAGGATCAGTTCAACTACTACGTTGCAGGTCCCAAGTGCGAGTTTGTACCCGACTGACTGACAAAGGCGTTCAGCTCAATAAGGTCATTTTTTAAAAGCAAATAAAAATTGCAGGAGCTTAAAGAGCAGGGTTGCTAAGGACAGTTATCTTTAATATAAACGAAATTTGGCACACAAAATTCCTGCTTGCAACAGTATACGACAAAACTACCCGAAGAAGAGAAAACAAAGCTCTTTTCCGGGTAGTATTTTTTTATATCGTGATATTCTGTGCCTTTCGCACAGAGTGATATTTCCCATTCGGGAAGTGATATTGAAATCTTGCGATTTCAGTGTTATTTTATTCGCCATAAACTGCCGGAGGCAATATCTATCACTGCGAAGCAATAAAACTCGCCGTAAGGCGAATAAAACTGCCCAAGTGTCCTTGAGAACACTTGGGCAACTCCTGCAATTTTTTTATTTTTAAATCAGAACAATATTATTAAGAACTGTGAAACCAACACCACCGCGATAAGTGCGATGGGATAGGTTGCGGCATAAGCCGCGGCAACGTCCTCGGTACCTGCGACATTGATAAGTGTGCCCAGTGCGGGAGTACTTGTCATACCGCCGGTGATAGAGCCCAAATTGTTGAAAAGGCTGAGCTTGAGCACATATTTTGCAAAGATAAAACCGATAATCATGGGGAATATGGTCATTATCGCGCCGTAGATAAAGTACATGGGGTCAAAGTATTCAATGAACTTTGCACCGCCTGCAACACCTGCGCCGATAAGGAACAGCATAAGACCCAATTCACGGAACACCTTGAGAGTGTGCTCGTCGGGCATAAGGCTTATTTTGCCTATTCTGCCGAAGTGACCGAATATAAGGGCAACCAAAAGACATCCGCCTGTGGTGGTAAGGCTGAAGGTAGTGCCGGAAAGGCCGTTTGCGGTAAGGGGGATTTTGATCATACCCACAAATATACCTACAATAGCCGCAAGTGCAAATGCGCAAAATCCGAAGCCGTCAAGGTGAATGAGCTTGCCTGCGTATGCTTTCTTTTCGGCACCGTCGCTGGCGATGGTGAGTTTTTCACGCTCTTCTGCCATGTTTGCACGGCAGAACTTGGGGACCAGCTGTACAAAGAGAACAACACCCAATACACCGAAAATGTAGGCTATGCCGTGTCCTACCGAAACCGCATTTTCATAAATGGGGTTAACAGTGTCCTTTGCTGCACTGAATGCCGGGGTGGAGGTAAGGGAGCCCGACAAAAGACCTACTACCATAGCGGTGAATTCCTCGTGATTTGCTTCACCCAATGCGCGTCCTGCGTAAATACATCCGACAGCCGAGATACCGCCTGCTATAATGATGATAAGACCCAGAAGAACATAGGATTTGAAGTTTTTCTTCATGTTGCTGAAGAACTTGGGACCTGCAATGAAGCCTACCGAGGTAACAAACAGGATAAGTCCCAGGTTTTCAATTATTTTAAGAGCATTGGTGGTGTAAGAAACGGAGCTTGTAACAAGCTGTGCATCAAGCTGCTTGTAGAAAAGGCATCCGAAAACAAGGGCAACGATAAATACGCCCGCAGTACCGAGCGAGACACCTTTTATGGTGATTCTTCCTAATGCATAGCCTGCCGCTGCAATGGCAAGCACGCAGAACATCAGAAAAGAAATGCCGGTTATGGAGATTACTCCGCCGAATAAAGTCATTATGATTTCCCCCTTAGTGTTTTCTGGTGTAATCGGGGAGAAGCTTGGGAGATACGGCGTCGGTAGCGATGCCTGCGCTCTCGATTTCTGCCTCGAACTTAGCAATGTGGTCAAGTGTGAGCTTGCCTACCTTAACATCCTTGCACTTAGCCGCCGCGCTCTTACCTGCACCGCGTCCGAATACGATGATGTCAAGAAGCGAGTTACCCATCAGACGGTTTCTGCCGTGGATACCGCCCACAGCCTCACCTGCTACAAACAGATTTTCAACATTGGTGGTCATGCCGTCGGGAGTGATGTCAAGACCGCCGTTCTGGTAGTGCAGAGTGGGGTATACGATGATAGGCTCTTTGCGGATGTCGATACCGTATTTGCCGAACATACGCATCATTGCGGGGATTCTCTTTTCGATAGTGCCTTCGCCACCTATCTTTTCAATCATGGGAGTGTCCAGCCATACACCCAGGCCGCTTCCTGTTTCAACGCCGTTTTTACGGTCGTTGCACTCGCGGATAATGGAAGCCGCCGCAACGTCACGGGTTTCAAGGGGATGAACGAAAACCTCGCCCTTGCAGTTTATAAGCTTTGCGCCCAGAGAACGAACCTTTTCGGTAACCAGTGCACCGAAAATCTGCTCGGGGTATGCCGCACCTGTGGGATGATACTGCAGAGTTTCAGCATAAAGCAGAGAAGCACCTGCTCTGTAACCCAGCACCAATCCGTCGGCGGTTGCACCGTAGTGGTTGGAGGTGGGGAAGCCCTGGTAGTGCATACGTCCTGCACCGCCGGTAGCGATTATAACGGTTTTAGCCTTTGCTACCATAAGCTCTTTTGTTTCCATATTCATAAGCACTGCGCCTGCCGCCTTGCCGTTTTCGTCAAGTATAAGCTCGATTGCCGCAGTGAAATCTACAACGGGAATTTCGCGGTTTAAAACCTCGTCGCGCAGGGTACGCATGATTTCCGCACCGGAATAGTCCTTTGCGGCATGCATACGCTTGCGGGATGTACCGCCGCCATGGGTGGTAATCATGTTGCCCTCGGCGTCCTTGTCAAACTCAACACCCAATTCGCTCAGCCATGCGATTGCATCGGGAGCGTCACAAACCAGCTTGGAAAGCAGGTCACGCTTTGCGGCAAAGTGACCGCCGCCGAAAGCGTCTACAAAATGGATTGCGGGAGAGTCATTGGGCTTGTCAGCCGCCTGAATACCGCCCTCCGCCATCATTGTATTGGCATCGCCTATGCGAAGCTTTGTAACTATCATAACATTTGCGCCTGCTTCGTGAGCCTCAATGGCTGCGGAAGAGCCTGCACCGCCTCCGCCGATGATGAGTACGTCAACATCGTAGGTGGGACTTGAAAGGTCGATGTCCTCTGCCTTTATGCGGGCATGAGCCTGCAGCATTTCTGCCAGTTCCTTGGGCACCTTCTGACCCTTGTTGGGACCGATTTTGAGTTCTTCAAACTCGTCTGCCTTGTAGTCGGGGTGATAAGCCTTAAGAAGGTCTTCCTTCTGCTGAGCCGTCATGCGCTGAGGCTCGTAAGCAATATTGGCATCTCTTGCGGCTTCAACCGCTTTGAGGGAATCCATCAGATTTTCAGAATACATTGTCAGCCGCCTCCTTATTTCTCAATCTCTCTGGTGTTGTAAAGCTCTTTGATTTCGTCAATGGGCTTTTGCATAAGCGCTTCGATAAGCTCGGTAAAGGTACCGTCCTTGATTTCCTTTACGCGGTCCTCGAGGTGGTCGCACTTGGGAGCAAGGTATTTACCGTTGAGACGGCGGGCAAGCATTGCAACCTGGGGATGAGAAATACCCGCAGGGCATCTGGCGGAGCAAACACCGCACATTACGCAGTCAAAGGATTCCTCGGCGCACTTTTCGTATTCACCGCGCTGAGCGTAAGCGATGTACTGCATTACATTAAGCTCCTGAGTACAGCTCTTGGTGCAGGCGTTACAGCCGATACAAGCGTAAATCTCAGGGTAAAGCTGCATCATTATCTGCTCGGTGGGCTTGATTTTTTCCATATCGTAAACCTGTTTTACCAGCGGGAAGAAGGGCAGGGTTGCGATATACATATCGTTTTCAACCTTGGTCTGGCAGGCAAGACAGCTCTTTAATTCTCTGTCGCCCTTGATTCTGTAAATGGTGGCACATGCACCGCAGAAGCCGTTACGGCATCCGCAGCCGCGAACCAGCTGATAGCCGGCATATTCCATCGCGTTCATTATAGTCAGATTGTCCGGAACTTCATATTTTTTTCCGAACAGAAATATATTAACCATATTTTCCATGTTAATTTCCCCCTTTATTAATATTCGTCAGGAAGCTCTTCCAGCTCATCGCATCTGAATACAGGACCATCCTTGCAAACATACTTTGCACCGATGTTGCATCTTCCGCACTTGCCGATACCGCATTTCATTTTCAGCTCCATGGTGGTGTAAACCTGGGTTTTGTCGAAGCCCAGTGACATAAGACCGTCCAAGGTGAACTTAATCATAATGGGAGGTCCGCATATGATGGCGGTTTTGGTGGTGTCAAAGCCCAGCTCCTTGACGTAGTTGGGAACAAAGCCTACATGGCCGTCCCAGCCCTCCTGCTCGCGGTCGATGGTGAGGTGAACGTCAATTCCATCATCCTTGAGCCACTCATTGAGTATCTCATCGTAATCCACGAGGTCGTCCTTGCTTCTGGAGCCGTAAACTATATCGATTTTGCCGTAGCGGTCGCGGTAGTGACGGCAGTAGTTAATTACAGAGCGAAGCGGTGCAAGACCGATACCGCCCGCGATGAATAACAGGTCTTTTCCTGCAAAAACGTCATCAACGGGGAAGTTTTTGCCGTAAGGTCCGCGGATGGTTATCTGCTGACCGACTGTCGCCTGATGTAACCATTCGGTGACACATCCGCATTTTTTGATGGAAAATTCCATAAATTCCGTATTGGTGGGAGATGAGGTTATGGAGAACATCGCCTCGCCTACGCCGGGGATGGAAAGCATTGCACACTGACCGGGCATATGCTCAAACGCCTTTTTTCCGTCGGGTGTTACCACGCGGAAGGTCTTGACATCGGGAGTGTCCATGCGTATGTCGGTGATAACGCCGACTTTGGGAATGAGTGCTTCGGTGCGGTTATTCATCAGCCTTACCTCCTAATTTCTTCATAACCTTGACAATGTTCATGGAAATGGGGCATTTATTCAGACAACGTCCGCAGCCCACACAGCTGAACATGCCGTCATTGTTTTCGGGGTAGTAAACCAGCTTGTGCATAAAGCGCTGACGGAAGCGTTCAAGCTGAGAGTTTCGGGAGTTGCCGTGTGCCATTTTGGTGAAATCGGAGTACATGCAGGAATCCCAGCAACGGTATCTGATTACGCCCTTACCCGTTTTGAAGTCCTTTATATCGTAGCACTGGCAGGTGGGGCATACAAATGTACATGTACCGCATCCCAGACAGCTTTCGCTCAGCTCCTTCCACTCGGGAGCATTAAAGAATTTATCCGTCTTGCCTGCACCGAAAGCATCGGCTTTCAGGTCTGCAAGAGGAAGCTTTTTCATTATTTCACGGGTTTTTGCCTGACTTTCCTTAACGGCACTGTCATCTGCCGTCTCGGTAACGCTTTCTATAAGCGCCAATGCCTTTTCACCCTTTTCGGTGTTGGCGTTGAAGTACATATATCCGTCACATTTCCACATGGAAACATCGCCCATGGGGTTTGCCGCATCAATTCCGAAGGTCTGACAGAAGCAGGTTTCTCCGGGACGGCTGCACGCCAGAGAGAAGATTATGCCGTGCTCACGGCGGGTGGCGTAGTAGCTGTCGTAAGGCTCGGTGAGGAATACGCGATCAAGTACGTCAAAGCTCTTTACATCGCAGGCGCGTACGCCGAATACGATGAAGTCCTCGCTTTCCTTACGGGTGTCTATAATTTCTATGTTTGTACCCTCGGTTTTGAATTCCATCAGGTTTTCGCTCTGGGGGAAGAAGAAATCCTTGGGGCTGCGGTTGGTGTTGAGCGCCCCCGACATTTGAGTGCCTTTTTCCCACTGTTTATATTCCGCGCCTGCCTCAGCGTCTACGGGGAGATACAGCGTCATGGCGTCACTGAGCTTTTCAAAAACCGCTTCAAGAGATGTGAGTGAACACTTACGCATTTTCATTCTCTCCTTTCGCAAGGGCATCTGCCGCTTCAATGTCGTTAAGGGTGTAATCGATAAGCGGTGCACGGCTTCCTGCCTCGGCACCTGCCTGATAGTCGCCGTAGAAGGAATTGATGTCCTTTATGAACTTGCGGTTGAGAAGATGCAGAGGAATGGACTGGGGACAAACGCGGGAGCATTCTCCGCAGTCGGTACATCTTCCCGCAACGTGGAATGCGCGTATAATATGGAACATTTTTTCTTCAAAGCTGTCGGAAATCGCCTTGTTTTCAACACCCGATTCGGGGTTGTCAAATACGCACTTTTCGCAGGTGCAGGCAGGACATACGTTACGGCAGGCGTTGCAACGGATGCAACGGGATAATTCGTTCTGCCAGAATGCGAATTTTTCGTCGGGGGTCAGCTTTTCAAGACGTGCCACCTCGTCAAAGCGCGCACTGTCAATAACCTCGCCGTCCTCGCCTATCAGCTCGTCGTATGCCACATGCTTTTTGCTCTTGCACACACGGCATCTTTCGGCGATAACGTCACTGAACTTCACGGTTTTTACACCGTCGTAAAGAGTTTCGATGTTGAGATTTTCGCCCTCACAGGTGATTTTCACAATACCGTCGGCAAGCTTTTTAACCGTTTCGGTATCAGCCATGCCCTCGCAGGGGATACCCACGATGTATACCTTTTCACGGGGGATTCTGTGCTCGGTTACAAGCTGATTGAAGCTGTATGTATCGCAGGGCTTGAGGAACACAAGGATTTTGCCCTCAACCTTCGAGGTGAGATTTATAAGGTATTTTGAAAGGTTTGCACCGCAGAAATCTCCGAATACAAAATCCTTCTTTATTTCGTCACAGCTCTCGAAAAAGCCGGGAGTGACATCATATGCAAACTCACCGTTTTTCCAGCCCACAACACACTGAACAGTGCCGTTTTCCATAAGCTCGCAGGCTTTAGCTATGAGCATATCGGTTGTTATTTTTTGCATCTTAAGTCCTCCAATCTCTTGTTTTCACCCAGTGCGGCAACAGCCTCGGTAAACTCGTTCATGGTCGCCGCGAATTTAGCACCCTCGGCGGCAGAGACCCATTCCACACGGGTACGCTCTTTTTCTATGCCCAGATATTCAAGCATGGAGAACAAAAGAGCCATTCTTCGTCTTGTATAGTAGTTGCCGGAGGTGTAGTGGCAGTCACCGGGATGGCATCCGCAAAGAATTACGCCGTCGGCACCGCGCTGAAATGCGCGAAGTATAAACATGGGGTTTACGCGGCAGGAGCAGGGAACTTTTATGATTTTGACATTTTCGGGATAAGCCAGTCGGTTGTTTCCCGCAAGGTCAGCGCCTGCGTAAGAGCACCAGTTACAGCAGAAAGCCACAATCAGAGGCTTGTATTCACCGTTTATTTGCATATTGCATCTACCTCCGCCATGATTTGTTTGTTTAAGAAGCCCTTAAGGTCCATAGCACCCGACGGGCATGCAACGGTACAGCATCCGCAGCCCTGACATACCGCTTCGTTGACAGATGCAACGCGGCGTATCTTGGTGGTTCTGTCGGGCATACGGAATTCCTTGTCCACGTAGGTGATTGCGCCGTAGGGACATACCTTTTCGCAGGAGGAGCAGCCGTTACACATAGCCTCGTTACTGGAAGCAACACAGGGGTTGCCTGTCAACTTGTCCTTAGCCAGAAGTCCGATAACCTTGGATGCCGCCGCACCTGCCTGAGCAACGGTTTCGGGGATATCCTTGGGGCCCTGGCAGGTACCCGAAAGGAACACACCTGCTGTGGGGCTTTCAACGGGACGCAGCTTGGGATGGGCTTCGGTAAAGAAGTCGTTGGTGTCCATGCTGGCGGTCAGCATGGTAGCAAGAGGTCTGGCAGACTTGTCAGGCTCGATAGCCGCCGCAAGTACCACCAGGTCTGCGGCAATGGTAAGCTGTTTGTTGTCAATAAGGTCGGAAGCCTTTACAATAAGCTTGTCGCCCTCGGGTGCAACCTTACCTACCATACCTTTTATATAGTGTACGCCGTATTCCTCAACTGCACGGCGGTAGAACTCGTCAAAGTTCTTGCCGGGGGTACGCACGTCGATGTAGAATACGTATACGTCGGTGTCGGGATATTTATCTCTTGTAAGCATTGCGTGCTTAGCGGTGTACATACAGCATATCTTGGAGCAGTACTCCTTGCCTTTTTCGGCACATGCGGCACATCTGGAGCCTACGCACTGTACAAACACGATGGTGTGGGGGTGCTTGCCATCGGAGGGACGAAGAAGCTTGCCCGCAGAGGGACCTGCCGCGTTGGTGAGACGCTCAAATTCCAGAGAGGTTATAACGTCCTTGGACTGATTATAAGCGTATTCGTCAAATTTCTCCATGCTGATGGGATTGAAGCCGGTAGCCGCAACGATTGCGCCGTACTTTTCTTCTATTATCTCATCCTTCTGGGTGTAATCGATAGCACCTGCGGTACATACCTTGGAGCAGATACCGCACTTGCCTGTTTTGAGCATGGTACAATAGTCCGCATCGATGGTTGCAACCTTGGGAACAGCCTGAGCGAAGGGAATGTAGATTGCACGTCTGTTGTCCATGCCGAGATTGAACTCGTTGGGCACCTTCTTCTGAGGACATTTTTCGGTACACAGACCGCAGCCGGTACATACATCCTCTTTTACAAAGCGTGCTTTTTTCTTTATTTTAACGTCGAAGTTACCCACAAAGCCCTTGATTTCGGTAACCTCGCTGTATGAGAAAATTCTTATCTTATCGTTCTGAGCCACATCCACCATTTTAGGTGTCAGGATACAAGCCGCACAGTCCAACGTGGGGAAGGTTTTATCAAGCTGAGCCATTTTACCGCCGATGGTGGGCTTGATTTCCACGATGTCAACCGGGAAGCCGGCATCTGCGATGTCGAGGGCTGTCTGGATACCTGCGATACCGCCGCCGATAACAAGCGCACGCTTGGTAACGGGGCTTTCACCGGGGGTAAGAGGAGCGTTGAGGTTAACCTTTGCAACCGCCGCCTTGCCCAGAATAATTGCTTTTTCGGTACCTGTTGCCATGTCCTTATGTACCCAGGAGCACTGCTCGCGGATGTTTGCAATCTCTACCATGTAGGGATTTAAGCCTGCCGCCGCCGCTGTCTTGCGGAAGGTGGCCTCGTGCATTCTGGGGGAGCAGGAGCATACTACTATACCTGTGAGCTTGTGCTCTTTAACGGCGTCCTTGATAATATCCTGACCTGCCTGGGAGCACATATACTGATAATTTGTGGAAAAGACAACGCCCGGCTCATTTTTAAGAGCTTCGGAAACTGCCTGTACATCCACCGTGCCGGCGATATTGCTTCCGCACCAGCACACGAAAACGCCTATTCTCTGCATTATGTCTTTTCCTCCTTATTTATTATATTTTCTCAAAGCGCTGACAATAGCCTGCTGAGGCATTTCCTCGTCCAGAAGCGCGGGAATATCGTCGGGCTTGAGGTGGTTTGCGCCCTGCTTGCGTACTGCCGCAAGACGTACCGCTTCCACCAGCTTGGCAGGCTCAACGGCACGGGGGCAACGCTCAACACAGGCAAAGCAGGTAAGGCACTGATATATGGATTTTGAGTTGAGAAGCGGCTCAATGTCGCCGTTTTCAACCATGTAAACAAACTGATGGGGATGATATTCCATCTCGTTGTAGGCGGGACAGGTGGCGGAGCACTTGCCGCAACGCATACACTTGCGGGGATTTACACCGCTCATGCGGATAATTTCATCCTTAAGACCGTTTTTATTGTGCATCTTGTTCCTCCTTGACACCCAGTGCCTCGGCAAGAAGCTCTGTGAAATATACTACGGGAACGGTGGAGCCGTTCTTTTCAAGGTTGTACTTGCAAAGGGGGCAGGCGGTAACGATGATATCTGCACCGTGGCTTTGTGCACTGCCGAAAACCTTACTGCTGCGCGCCTTGGCGCTGTCGGCATTCTCCAGTGCTATGTAACCGCCGCAGCATTCGTTGCGGAAAGGATATATAACGGGCTCACCGCCCAGAGCGCGGATAAGGTTTTCCATAATCGTGGGGTTTTCGGGGTCGTCCATCTTCATGACACCGCTGGGGCGGAGAAGCAGACAGCCGTAATATGCACCGATTTTTTTGCCCTCAAGGGGCTTTACAACCGCTTCTTTTACCTTGTCAAAACCGATTTCGTCACGGATCAGCTCCAAAAGATGAAGCACCTGTGTGGTGCCGTCGTAGGGTCCGTCTGCGCCCATGTAGTTATTGACATGGGAACTGAACTCGGCATCGTTTTGCATGGCGTGATTGGTTTGCTTTATAACATTGTGGCAGGCGGAGCACACACTGACAAGGGGCTGACCTTTATCCTGTGCCGCCTTGAGCGCTCTGACAGAGGAGAGCTTTGTTGCAATTTCGTCACGCGAAGTGGTGAAAACGCCGCCACAGCACTGCCAGTTTTCTATTTCTTCAAGACATACACCCAGCTTTTCCATGCTTTTTCTGGCGTATATGTCAAGCATTTTGGCTTTTGTCTTTAAAGTACAGCCGGGAAAGTAGGATACTGTTTTCATACTTCCTTTCATACCTCCTGATAGTAATTTGCAAATTGCAATTTGCAATTTGCAATGCGCAATTATGGAAGATTTTTCTTTTCAAAATCTATTGTTGAAATTCTTCGCGTGCATGATGTTTATGTTACGCTTGGCACGCGAATTGGCTCGGCGCTTACGCCGTCATACCATCTGCTCGGGATGGAATACCTCGTCGAATTTCTCCGCGGTAAGGAATCCAAGCTGGACACATGCCTCTTTAAGGGAGATATTGTCCTTGAACGCCTTCTTTGCTGTTTTAGCCGCGTTTTCGTAACCTATATAAGGGTTGAGCGCGGTGACCAGCATGAGAGAATTGTGCAGATTGTGGTGCATTTTCTCTTTGTTCGCTTTGATTCCGCAGGCGCAATTCTTGTTGAAGGAAAGAATTGCCTCCGCCATAAGTCTTGCAGACTGCAGGAAGTTGTAAATGCACACGGGCATGAATACGTTTAATTCAAAGTTGCCCTGGGATGCCGCCATACCTACCGCAACATCGTTGCCCATTACCTGTACGGCTACCATGGTAACTGCTTCGCACTGGGTGGGGTTGACCTTGCCGGGCATGATGGAGGAGCCGGGCTCGTTTTCGGGAATGAATATTTCACCCAGACCGTCGCGGGGACCGCTTGCCAGCCAGCGCACGTCGTTGGCTATTTTCATCATATCGCCTGCCAGTGCCTTTATTGCACCGTGAGCGAATACCAATTCGTCCTTGGAGGTGAGAGCATGGAACTTGTTTTCGGCGGTGACAAAGGGCTTGCCTGTGATACCGCTTACCTTTTCGGCAACCACTCTTCCGAAGTCGGGATGCGCGTTAAGTCCCGTACCTACCGCGGTACCGCCCAGCGCCAGCTCGTGCAGAGGCTTAAGGCTTAATTTTATAAGCTCAACATCCTTTTCGAGACTGGAGCGCCAGCCGCTTATTTCCTGGCTGAACTTTATGGGGGTTGCATCCTGAAGATGTGTTCTGCCGCTCTTTACAATGCCTTCGTTTTCCGCCTCAAGACGCTTGAAGGTGTCGATAAGTGTCTGAACCGCGGGGATAAGCTTGTCCTCCAGCATAAGTACCGCCGCAATGTGCATTGCGGTGGGGAAAGTGTCGTTTGAGGACTGGCTCATGTTTACGTCATCGTTGGGATGGAGAAGCTTTTCGCCTGCCATGCTGTTGCCGTAGTTGGCGATAACCTCGTTGGCATTCATGTTGGACTGGGTGCCTGAGCCTGTTTGCCATACAACAAGCGGAAAGTTGTCACTCAGTTTTCCTGCGATAACATCGTCGCAGGCTTTTTCAATAAAGCCAAGCTTTTTTGCGGTCATTTTTTCGGGCTTCAATACCGCGTTTGCCTGAGCAGCGGCTTTTTTGAGTATTCCGAAAGCGTGAATGATTTCAGCAGGCATTGTTTCGATGCCCACACCTATTTCAAAGTTTTCATGGCTTCTCTGGGTCTGCGCGCCCCACAGCTTGTCTGCGGGAACTTTTATTTCACCCATGGAGTCATGCTCAATACGGTAATCCATTTATATTTCCTCCGATTTGTAATTCGATTTATATTTCAACGCTTTTTAAAGTTTCCTTAAGCTTTTGTGCGCTGGCGCGGAAGTAGACTATTTCTTCGTCATTGAGAGGCATCATAATCTTATTGCGTATTACCATGTTGCCCATGTTGCACAGAGTGCTCAGACATACATCCTCAATACCGTATTCGCCGTGGAACATGGTTGAAACCGTCATGGTAGTACCTACCGCACCCATAAGTGCCTTGCAGATGTGGCACACGGAGGCGGAAACGGCATAGAAGGTTGCACCCTTGTTGGCAATAACGGTAGCACCGGATTTTCTTACGTAATCCTCTACCTCGGGATAGTTAAGCTCGGGCAGAACCTTGTCGTTCCTTGCGAATGCCTTGCCGCATTCCTGAATGGGAATGTTGGAAATGTTGGCAAGAGACCAGGGCACAAAGGAGGAATCCCCGTGCTCGCCCAGTACATAAGCATGGATGTTGTTCTGGTTTATTGCGTAGTATTCAGACAGGTAGGAACGCAGTCTTGCAGAATCAAGAAGCGTACCCGAGCCGATGATACGGTTTTCGGGAATACCCGAATACTTGGTGAATACATAGGTCAGTATGTCAACAGGGTTGCTGACGATTATGTAAGAGGCTTCGGGGGCGTATTTGGTTATTTTGGGAGTGATGTCCTTGATAATGTTGATGTTTGTCTGTGCCAGCTCCAGACGGGTCTGGCCGGGCTTTCTCGCCACACCGGAGGTGATTATTACAATATCGCTTCCCGACGCGTCGTGATATTCTCCCGAGTAAATGGAGCAGGGACTGCAGAAGGAAACGCCCTGGCGGATATCCATTGCCTCGCCGAACGCCTTGTTTTCGTTGATATCAATCATAACAATTTCGGATGCTATGCCTGCAACCGTGAGAGTATATGCGATGGTGGAGCCAACATTGCCGGCACCGATGACGGTGATCTTGCTCATGGTGAATACCTCTTCTTAATCGAACCTTTAAAGGCCCTGTATTTTTTTCAATCTATAAATAGGAAATTTCGCCGCGAATTGTCTAAAAATTAACAATCTTTTGACGAACAAACAGGCAGTACCGCACAATGCGCGTCCCAACGGCACTACACAGCCTTGCCTGAAAGACATATTTCCCCGCCGAAGAAAATCCTCGGCACTATAAAACATTATACTATATTTATAGGAGAATATCAAGTACTTTTTCAAAAAATGTGGAATCTTTTTTTAGATTATTTTACATATTTTTTACTCGCTCTTGTGCAATGTAAACAAAACAGCATTTTTTGTCAGAAAAAAAGGATTTTGCAAGAGCGCTTTGCTGTTCTTGCAATACGCTGTGTGCCGTAAAATGTTACGGCAAAAAACTCGAATGGCAAACATTGGAAAATATGTGAATTTATATTTTTGTTTACGACTAATTCATAATTCTGTGATACAATACACAATTGTGTTTGCAGGAAAATGCAAAAAAATCAATAAAAATGTAAAAAATCTGCTTAATTATACAACTATTTTAGTAGAGGAAAACGTAAATGGAATCAGTAATATACTTGAACTTTGCTATTTCGGTTATATTTACGCTGTGTTATTTTTATCAGTTTGTTTATGTGTTTATTGGACTTATCACAAAGCCGAAAAAATTTACCGCCAAAAAAAATCACCGCTATGCCGTTGTCATTTCTGCAAGAAATGAAGCCTGCGTTATAGGAAATCTGATACAGAGCGTCAAGGAGCAAAGTTATCCTTCGGAGCTTGTTGACGTATTTGTGGTTGCGGATAACTGCACCGACAACACGGCGGATGCCGCGCGCAGTGCAGGTGCCATTGTGTATGAGCGCTTCAATAAAGAGTACGTGGGCAAGGGCTATGCACTGGACTGGCTGTTCACAAATATTAAGAATGATTATGCACACAAAAATTTTGAGGCTTACATAATTTTTGATGCCGACAACATTCTTGAGCACGATTACATTGAAAATATGAATAAGGTCTTTGATAACGGATACCGCATAATCACCAGCTACCGCAACTCCAAGAATTATGGTGACAACTGGCTTACTGCAGGATATTCACTGTGGTTCCTGCGCGAAGCACGCTATCTCAACAATGCCAGAATGAAGCTGGGCAACAGCTGTGCCGTGTCGGGCACGGGCTTTCTCGTAAGTGCTGATGTTATTGAAGAAAACGGCGGCTGGGTGCACCATCTTCTCACCGAGGATATCGAATTTACTGCCGACAGCATTATCAAGGGCGAAAAAATCGGCTATTGCGCCGATGCTGTGCTTTACGACGAACAGCCCTCCAGCTTCTGCGTTTCCTATAAGCAGAGACTGCGCTGGGCAAAGGGCTTTTATCAGGTGCTTTACCATTACGGATGGAAGCTTTTTAAGGGTATTTTCAAGGGCAGCTTTTCCTGCTACGATATGCTTATGATGCTCAGCCCCGCAATGCTTCTTACGATTTCCAGTGTGCTTATCAACATCGGCGCCATTGCGATATCTGCGTTCATCGCTCCCGCATATATCCCCATGCTTTTTGAGGTACTTGCCAAAACGGTACTCAGCTTTTACTTTATGTTTTTTGCGCTGGGTGCGGTTACCATTATCACCGAATGGAACAAGATAAATTGTAAAAACAGTAAAAAAATACTGCATCTTTTCACTTTTCCCCTGTTCCTTCTGACCTACGCCCCCATCGCCATTATCGCCCTGTTCAAGCGTGTAAAATGGGAGCCTATCCGCCACTCGGTTACCAAGACTATTGATGACATCGAGCATGAATTTGTCAGAAAATAATAAGACTGTAAAAAATCAAGTCCGCGTGAGCGGACTTGATTTTTTAATTCGCAAAAAGCTTTCCGGCTTTACAGGTCATCTGCATCCTGTGTGGGGACTTCGCCCGGGTCGGCGGGAACGCCGGTATAGCTTCCCAGCGGGTCTGTGGAGGACGGCGGATTTGAGATTTTTTGCTGAGGGGAAGAGTCTTTTCTTTCGTTTTGGATTTTTTTCTTTTTGTCCATATGCAAGCCTTTCGTTAATAAATTTTCTATTTACAAATAGTATTAAGTGTGATATAATTAAATATACTCTCAACATAAGGAGAATTTTATGATAAAAATTGATTTTTGCGGTAATATGGTTTCCCGTCTGGGCTTCGGTGCGATGCGTCTGCCCGTAAAAGAGGATCAGACAATAAATTTTGAAAAAGCCGAGGCGCTTTTTGACTATGCAATGGCCAACGGAGTGAATTATTTTGACACCGCTTTCGGCTATCATAACGGCAAATCCGCCGAGTTTGTGGGCAAATGCCTGTCAAAATATGACCGTTCGAGCTACTATGTGGCAAACAAAATGCCCGCATGGAACTTAAAAGCTCCCGGGGATTTGCACACTATTTTTGAAAAGCAATTAAGTGACCTTAAAACCGATTACATCGACTATTACCTGCTTCATTCCATGACACCGGACACCTGGAAAACCTTTAAGGCTATGGGCGCTTATGAATTCTGCCTTGATAAAAAGAAAAAGGGTATAATAAAAAATCTGGGCTTTTCGTTCCACGGCACGCCTGAGCTGCTTAAAGAGCTGCTGGACTTTGCCGAGTGGGATTTCGTGCAGATACAGTTTAATTATCTTGATTATTATTCTGCAAATGCCAAGCTTGAATATGATATGATAACCGCCCGCGGTATACCCGTAATCGTCATGGAGCCGGTACGCGGCGGAAAATTGGCTGACATTTCCCCGCGCGCACGGGCGGAGATAGATAAGGTGTCGCCTGATACGTCCTCTGCCGCCATGGCATTGAGATTTGCAGGTAGCTTTGAAAATGTTTCCGTGATACTCAGCGGTATGTCAAACGAGGCGCAGGTAAAGGAAAATATAGAGCTGTTTTCATCCGAACTCTCCCTTGGCGAAAAAGAAATGACGGCACTGTATAATGCCGCCAACGAAATGCGCCGTATTGAAACCATCCCATGCACCGCCTGCAGCTATTGCACCGAGGTGTGCCCAATGGGAATTGATATCCCCTTTATTTTCGATGCATATAATAAGTATCTGGAAACCAAGGATATGGGTGAGTTCAAAAATGCTTATGCCGAAAAATGCTCCGAGGGAAAACGTGCTCCGGATTGTATAAAATGTGAAGCCTGCGTTGCAAAATGCCCCCAGAGTATAAGCATCCCGGACATACTGGCGCTTATGCCAAAGCTTGATAAATAATATTTTCCCCGCTTTTTTGCATTTTTGACAAAAAAGCGGGGACACTGTTTTTTTGCGGTAGTCACTTGTGCCAAAATTGATTTTTTTGGAAAAAAGTATTGACAAAACAGAAATAGTGTGCTAAAATATGCACGTAGTTAGCCGAGGCTAATCGTTTTTTTCGCTCCTCGGTTAGCCAATGCTAATTGCATAAGAACGGGTGATTGTAATGAATCTGAAAGAAGCGCAAGAGGGAAAAGAATATATCATTAAAGCTATCGACACCGATGACGAGGAAATGGATGCGTTTTTGTTTTCTCTCGGCTGTTACAGCGGCGAGGCTATTACCGTTATTTCCCACCTGAAAGGCGGCTGTATTGTTTCCATCAAGGATGGCAGATACAATATTGACAATCAGCTTGCAAGCGCCATTATAGTATAAAAATAAAATATATCGCGCAAGCCGATATATTTTTTTACCGGTCGGTTAGCCACGGCTAACCGACGCAAAATGTAAATTTATCCGCAAGGATTTTTATATTAAGGAGGAACATTACCTATGAGAATTGCTCTCGCAGGAAACCCCAATTCCGGTAAAACCACAATGTACAATGCCCTGACCGGCAGTAATGAAAAGGTGGGCAACTGGGCGGGTGTTACCGTAGACAAAAAGGAACGCCCCATCAAAAAAGCCTACATAAACGGCAGTAATGAGCTTATCGCGGTAGACCTTCCCGGCGCTTATTCCATGTCCCCCTTTACATCCGAGGAGAGCATTACCAGCGCCTATGTCAAGAATGAAAACCCCGATGCAATCATCAATATTGTTGATGCCACCAACCTCAGCCGAAGCCTGTTCTTCACGACACAGCTTATGGAGCTGGGTGTGCCGGTGGTGGTTGCGCTTAACAAGAGTGATATAAATTCCAAAAAGCAAACTAAAATAGACGTTGCGGCGCTTTCTGAAAGTCTGGGCTGTCCCGTTGTTGAAACCGTTTCCACCTCGGCAGACGGTCTTAAGGAAGTGGTAAAGGCGGCTGAGGAAGCGGCAGGAAAGGGTCAGAAGGCTCCATATGTTCAGGGCGAAACAGACCTTACAAGCAAAGAGGCGGTTGTGGCGGCTGACCGCAAGCGCTTTGAGTTTGTAAAAGGCATTGTCAAAAAGGTTGAAACCCGTAAGGTTCTTACAAAGGACAGAAACTTCGGCGATAAAATAGATGCTGTTCTCACCAACAAATGGCTGGGTATACCGATATTTGCAGTTGTTATGTGGCTGGTTTTCCAGATTTCCCAGGTATGGGTGGGCACTCCCGTTGCAGACCTTCTGGTAGGCTGGCTTGAAAGCTTCCAGGGCTGGGTGGGCGAGCTTCTGGCAGATGCTTCTCCTCTGCTTTACGCATTGCTTGTTGACGGTGTCATCGGCGGTGTTATCGCGGTAATCGGATTTTTACCGCTGGTAATGGTAATGTACTTCCTCATCGCACTGCTGGAGGATTGCGGATATATGTCCCGTGTGGCAGTAGTGCTGGACCCCATTTTCAAAAAGGTCGGTCTTTCGGGTAAATCCGTTATTCCCTTTGTTATCACCATCGGTTGTGCCGTTCCCGGTATTATGGCGAGCCGTACCATCAGAAACGAGCGTGAACGCAGAGCAACAGCAATGCTTTCTCCCTTTATGCCCTGCGGTGCCAAAATTCCAGTAATCGCACTTTTTGCAGGCGCGTTCTTTGATGACGCAGGTTGGGTAAGCACTGTTATGTATCTCAGCGGTATCGTACTCATATTCATAGGCGCACTGCTGGTAAACGCAATAACAGGTGCGCGAAAACGCAAATCCTATTTTATTATCGAGCTTCCCGAATATAAAGTCCCCTCTTTCTGGGGCGCATTCAAATCCATGTGCGGACGCGGCTGGGCTTACATAGTCAAGGCGGCTACCATCATTCTGCTGTGTAATACCGCAGTTCAGATAATGCAGAGCTTCACCTGGTCCTTTGCCGTTGCCGAGACATCGGATGTATCCATTCTTGCCTGGGTTGCACGTCCCTTCGCATATATCCTTGTTCCCATCGTGGGTGTTCTTTCCTGGCAGCTTGCCGCGGCGGCGGTTACGGGCTTTATTGCCAAGGAAAACGTTGTAGGCACACTGGCGGTATGCTTTGTAGGTCTTGAAAATCTCATTAATGCAGATGAGCTGGCTCTCGTTGAGGGCGCGGGTGCGCAGGCGGCAGGCATTATGGCAATCACCAAGGTTGCGGCGCTGGCTTACCTGATGTTCAACCTGTATACACCTCCCTGCTTTGCGGCAATCGGCGCTATGAATGCCGAAATGAAGAGCGCAAAGTGGCTGTGGGGCGGTATAGGTCTCCAGATGGGCGTGGGATATACCGTGTCATATTTCGTTTACACCATCGGAACCCTCATTACCGATGCACAGAGCCTTAACATAGGCACTGCACTGGGCGGTCTTTTGGTTGTGGCGGTATTTGTTATAATAATTGTATCACTCATCAATTCCACCAACAAGAAAATCAAAGAGGAATACGCACTCAAAAAAGCGTAAAAAGCTATGTCAGATTTGATTATTATTGCAGTATTATTACTTATTCTGGGCGGTGCGGCGTTTTACGTATACCGCTCCAAAAAACGCGGACAGACCTGCATAGGCTGTCCCCATGCCAAAACCTGCGGCAGTAAGAGCTGCAGCTGCGGCAGTAAAAAATGATAATCCTCCATACATCTCTTTTCGTATGAAAAATTCCGTGTGCGAAAATGCACACGGAATTTTTTTGTTTGAGTATGCCAAGGGTTGAAAAATTCACAAAAATGTACTATAATAAGACAAACGATGTAAAGAGAGGCGAAGCCTGTGATACTTACAATAGATATCGGAAATTCAAATATATCTCTTGGCGGCTTTGAAGGCGACCTGCTTTGCTTTGTGGTTCGTATTTCCACCGAAGCGAAAAAGACTGCCGATGAGTTTGCAACTAAAATACTCGGTGTTCTTTCACTGCACGGTATCGATAAGCAATGTATAGATGGCTGTATAATCTCTTCGGTAGTTCCCACGCTTAATCTTGTTATGAAGGATGCCGTCAGAATTATTTGGGGCATAGACTCTCTGATGGTGGGGCCCGGAATAAAGACCGGCATCAACATCCACTGCGACACTCCCTCCTCGGTGGGAGCGGATATTATATGCGCCTGCGTTGCGGCAAACGGCATTTACGGCTGTCCCGCGCTGATTGTGGATATGGGAACTGCCACAAAAATGGCAGTTGTAAATGATAAGGGTGCCTTTATCGGTGTTTCCATTATACCCGGCGTACTTATGGGGCTTAACTCACTGTCGGAGGACACGGCTCAGCTTCCCGAGGTGGAGCTTGAAGCGCCCAGATTTGTTGTAGGAAAAAATACCTCGGACAGTATGCGCTCGGGCGTTGTTTTCGGAAATGCATCAATGATAGACGGTATGATTGACCGTATTTGCGACGAAATTGGCTCGGATATCCCCGTATACGCAACGGGAGGAGTAGCGCATCTTATTATTCCGCACTGCAAGCATGATATTGTGATTGACGAAACACTCGTTCTTAAGGGGCTTAATATTCTTTACAGTAAAAATAACTGAATACGGTTTGTATATTAATTTCTCCAAAGGAGAGGTAATATAAATTTTATATGCGTTGTACCGCAAAAAGCGGACGACAGCAAGGAGGAAATCTTATGGAAAACACAAACAGAAAAAGACAGCACACCAGAACGCTGGTACTGCTCGCGTTGCTTTCGGCGATTGTGGCGGTTCTGGCATACTACGGCGGGTTTATCAAAATCGGCGGATTTGCGTCCATTTCACTGACCCTCATACCCGTAGTCATCGGCTCAGCTTTGTGCGGCCCGTACGCAGGTGCGTGGCTTGGAGCTGTGGCAGGTGTTATATTCTTTGCTACACCCGACGCGGCATTCTGGCTGGGACTCAGTGTACACGGAACAATCATTACCGTAATGGTAAAGGGTATTCTGGCGGGCTTGTGTGCAGGACTTGTATATAAGCTTCTTGAAAAATTCAACCGCTATGTTGCGCTTGTTGTAAGTGCTGTTGTATGCCCCGTGGTGAATACGGGAATATTCCTTTTGGGCTCGCTTATTTTCTTTATGGATGCAGTGAGTTCAGGTGCAACGGCAGAGGGAATGTCGGTAGGAATGTATCTTATTGTATTCTTTGTGGGACTGAACTTCGTTTTTGAGCTTATCACCAACATTATTCTCAGCCCCGCAATCGTAAGAATACTTGATGCGGCAAAAAGGAAGAATATATAAGAAAAATATATAAAAAGAACATATAATTTGAAATCGGGGATGTAAAAGGTCAAAACGGATTTTTACATCCCCTCGCTCTTGACAAACCCAAAAAGTTATGTTATAATGGTGCAAGGAAAACGTTTCTCCCGGAAAGGAGTTGCCCAAAGAATGAAAAGTGTTTCGGTTAAGGATATTGCACGCGAACTGAATATTTCTCTTTCCACTGTTCACAAGGCGCTTACGGGTAAGCCGGGTGTTGGCGAACAGCGCCGTAAACAGGTGCTTGAAACGGCTCAGAGACTGGGATACAGCGTTAATGCCGTAGCACAGTCCCTTTCACGAAAGGATATAACACTGGGAATTTTCATGCCATCAAACTGGCAGAATTACTTTGAAAGCATGCAGGAGGGTATTCAGAAAGAGATAGACAGCCTGGCTAAATACAAGGTGCGCGGTCTGTTTTACCATATTTCCTCCGATTTTTCCGATTCCGACACTCAGAGCGCTCTTTTGTGGCTTAAGGAAAACCGTATTGACGCGCTTATTTATTGTCCGTCCATGTACAATCTGAACGACACGTTTGTGACGGCGCTTAAAAAATCCTCTCTTCCCGTGTTTATTGCAGGCGGAGATGTGGGTGAAATAGAGAGCATCACCGCTGTTGTTACGCATGCTGTTTCCGCAGGCAAGCTTGCGGCGGACTTTTTGCATTGTGTTCACGGCAAGAAGCTTAATGCCGTTATGTTTACCGGCTCACTGCGTGTCGATTCCCACCGCGAAAAAACCGATGCTTTCCGCAAAAGAGTGGAAAAATTCGGCGGTAAGGTATGCGATGTCTATGAAACGGAGGATAACACACAAAAGGCTTACGAGTGCGCAAAGCGTATGCTCGTCGAGCATAGTGATGTGAATGCGGTTTACGTTTCCACGGCTACCTCCGAGCCTGTCTGCCGTTACATTGAGCAGATGGGGTACAGCGGTAAAATAACGCTGGTATGCACTGATATTTTTGATGAACTCAGAAATTATATGAAAAATAACACTGTTCAGGCAACGGTATATCAGAACCAGAAAAAGGTGGGAAGCCTTTGCGTGAGAAAGGCGTATGAGTACCTGGTTGAAAAAAACAGTTATCATACCGGGGAAAAATCCACCGTTCATACGGTGTATGTGCGTCCTGCACTGTATCTTTTGACGGACGTGGAATGATAGTCCTTGCGGGGAGAGGTAATCTCCCTGCAAAAAACAAGATTATTAAAATAATATTTTTTTATGAATTTAGAGAAACGTTTCTCTAAACGCGAAAGGAGAAAATCATGTTACTCAAAGACAAAATTGCCGTTATCACCGGAGGAGCATCCGGAATAGGTGAAGCAGGAACACGTCTTTTCTGCTCCGAGGGAGCGACGGTTGTAATGCTGGACGTGAATGTTACGGCAGGCGAAAAGCTGGAAAAGGAAATGCTGGAAAAGGGCTTTAAGGCAAAGTTCATAAAGACCGATATTTCCGATTCCGACCAGGTAATATCCGCCATGAACGAAATCGACCGTCTTTACGGCAGAGTGGACATTCTCTATAACAATGCCTCGGTATTCCTGGGCGGACGTGACAACATTGTGTCGGAGTTGCCGCTTGACATCTGGCACAAGATAATTTCCATCAATCTCAACGGCATGTTCTACTGCACAAAGTTTGCCATTCCTCTCATGCGTAAGGCAGGGGGCGGAGCTATTGTCAACACCTCGTCTTCGGCAGGTGTTATCGGTATACCCGAGTGCGATGCATACACCGCAACAAAGGGTGCCACTGTTTCCATGACAAAATCCATGGCGGTGGAGTACGGTCCCGAGAATATTCGTGTAAACTGCATTGCTCCTGCGGCTATCCGCACAGAAATGGTAAAAGAGTCAAACCTCAACGACCCCAAATTCGACGAACAGCATTTTCTTACCAAGGGCACACCCCTGCGCCGTTGGGGGCTTCCTGAGGAAATTGCGAAAACCGCACTGTTTCTTGCCGGTGAGCAGTCGTCCTATATCAACGGCGCTATTATCGTTGCCGACGGCGGCATAACCATAATGTAATTTATCAAAGGAGAAATAAAATGGAAAAATGCAGAGAAATTGCCCGTCAGATACGCGTTGATTCGGTATATATGACAAACAAGGCGCAGAGCGGTCACGTGGGAAGTATGCTTTCCATGGCGGATATGATTGCCGTTCTTTATGAAAAAATACTTAAAGTAGACCCCAAAAACCCCGATATGCCCGACCGCGACCGTTTCATACTCAGCAAGGGTCATGCGGCGGCGGCAGTATATTCCGTACTGGCGCAGAAGGGCTTTATTCCCCGCGAATGGCTGGACCTTTATTACTGCGACGACGGTAAATTAATGGGTCACATCAGCCACAAGGTGCCGGGCGTTGAGTTTTCCACCGGCTCGCTGGGTCACGGTCTGCCGGTTGCGGTAGGTATGGCGATTGCCGCAAGATACGCAAAAAGCGACCGCCGTATTATATGTATGTCCAGCGACGGCGATATGAACGAAGGCTCCACCTGGGAGGCAATTATGTTTGCCGCACAGGAAAAGCTTTCCAATCTTACTCTTATTGTGGACTACAATCAGGTTCAGGCGCTGGGTCATTCCGAAACCATCATCGACCTGAGAAAGCTCACCGAAAAGCTGCAATGCTTCGGCTGGAATGCCGTGGAGATAGACGGTCATAACTGTGAGGAGATATATGAGACTCTTTCAAAAATTCCTTTCTCAAGCGACAAGCCCTCGGCAATAATTGCCAACACAATAAAATGCAAGGGCATCCCCGAATTTGAGGACACCGTAAAATCCCACTACAAGTACGTTGCCGATGAAGATATGGAACGTGTTATCAATGCAATAAAGGAGGAAGCGTAAATGAGAGCCGTATTTAATAAAACTCTGCTTGAAATAGCTAAAAAAGATCCCCGTATACATATGGTGCTGGCGGATATCGGCTACGGCGAAATTGAGCCTTTCCGCGACACCTTCCCCGACAGATACTATAATGTGGGCGTTGCCGAGCAGAACATGACGGGCGTTGCCTGCGGTATTGCCATGGAGGGCAACATTGCTGTTACATATTCCATTGCGAATTTCCCTACACTGCGTTGCCTTGAGCAGATAAGAAATGACGTTTGCTACCACAACGCAAATGTGAAAATCGTTATCATCGGCGGCGGTGTTTCCTACGGACCTCTGGGTATGTCCCACCACTCTACCGAGGATATTGCCATTATGCGCGCACTGCCCAATATGGTAGTGGTTGTTCCCTGCGATAACTACGAGGCAGAGGCGGCAACTCACGCAATGATAGAATACAACGGTCCTTTTTACTACCGTTGCGGCTATAAGGGCGAAAAGGATATTCACTCAGGCCCTGTTGATTTTAAAATAGGAAAAGCCATCACTGTACGCGAGGGTAAGGATGTAACTCTTATGTTCGCAGGCCCTATCGGTATAAACGTACTTCATGCGGCGGATATTCTTGAAGCGCAGGGTATCTCCTGCCGCGTTGTAAGCATGCATACCATCAAGCCCATTGACAAAGAAGCCATTATTGATGCGGCAAAGAATACCGGCGGTATCGTTACCATCGAGGAGCACAACCTTTCGGGCGGTTTGGGCAGTGCTGTTTCGGAGGTTATCTGCGATACTCAGGTATACCCCAAGGCATTTAAGCGCATTGCTTTGCCGGACGTAAACGTAGCGCTTATCGGTCATCAGCAGTGGATTCGCACTCAGTACGGTATGTCGGATGAGGGCATCGCACAGCAGATAAAGGAAACAATAGGAAAATAATAAAACAAAACAGGATGCGGAAAAAATTTCTCCGCATCCTGTTTTTTTGTTGTGCAAAATGTAATAAAATGTTAAGTTCTGATAAAAATTACACGTTAATATCAAGGGAAAATCACACTTTTTGTAAAATTAACACTTGACAGATGTTATTATTTGTGTTACAATGTTGACACCAAAAAGTGAAAGGAAGAATGTGAATGTCTAACATCTGGCACGATATATCACCCAAGCGTATTCATCCCGACGATTTTATGTGTGTTGTGGAAATTTCCAAGGGCAGTAAAAAGAAATATGAGCTGGATAAGGAAACCGGCTTTCTGATGCTTGACCGAATTTTATATACATCCACCCATTATCCGGCAAACTACGGCTTCATTCCCCGTACCTACGGCGACGATAACGACCCGCTGGATGTGCTTCTCATATGCTCGGAAACCATCGAGCCCATGACGCTGGTGCGTGCTTATCCTATCGGCGTTATCTCCATGATAGATAACGGCAGACATGACGAAAAAATTGTTGCAATTCCCTTTAACGAGCCCAATTACAATTTCTATACCGACATCGAACAGCTCCCCAAGCATCTTTTTGACGAAATGAGCCATTTCTTCTCGGTATATAAGGCGCTGGAAAATAAGACCACCGACGTCAACGAGGTTCAGAACCGCGAAAGTGCCGAAAAAATTATCGCCGCGGCAATCGAAAACTACGTGGAAAAATTCTGTAAATAATAAATTGTGATATACCCGCATCGTCCTCTGCAATTTGATACAACAAAAGGACAAAACAGACCTTCAGGTCTGTTTTGTTCTTTTTGCGGTAGTATCCGCATATTATATAAAAAAACGAAAGGGAGAATTATATGAAGCGGATTTTTTCATTTTTGATTATTATATGCGTTTTATGTTGCCCGTCATTTGCGGAAATGCTGCCCGAGGATTACGTTTTTGAGAGTGATACTGCCGTTGTAAGCGATGTTACCGACGGGGGACTTGCGCCCAACTGCCGTGCGGCGCTTCTCATGGAGGCGTCAAGCGGTAAGGTGCTGTACGAAAAGAATATTGACGAAAAATTGCCCATTGCTTCGGTTACAAAGGTTATGACACTGCTTCTTGTGATGGAAGCCATCGATAACGGCGCACTTAGTCTTGATGACATTGTCACGGTCAGCGAAAACGCCGCATCCATGGGCGGAAGCCAGGCTTATATGGAGCCGGGCGAGCAGATGAGTGTTAATGATATGCTTAAAGCAGTGGTGGTTTCCAGCGCCAATGACGGCGCCGTGGCATTGGGAGAGCACATAGCGGGAAGCGAGGCGGCATTTGTGGCAAAAATGAATGAGCGCGCCGTTCAGCTCGGAATGACGGGCACGGAATTTGTAAACGCTACGGGTCTTGATAACACTCAGGTGCATTATTCCACCGCCCGCGATGTGGCAATCATGTCACGCGAGCTTATAAAGCACCCCACTATTTTTAACTACACAACTATTTGGATAGATACCATCCGCGACGGCAAATTCGGGCTTTCCAACACCAACAAGCTCATACGGTTTTATCCCGGTGCCAACGGTCTTAAGACGGGCTCCACCTCAAAAGCAAAGTTTTGTATTTCTGCCACGGCAAAAAAGGACGATATGCAGCTTATTGCGGTAATTCTGGGCTCACCCTCAAGCGATGACCGCTTTGCCACCGCAAAACAGCTTTTTAACTACGGCTTCGCCGGTTATGCGGTGTATACACCGCCTGCGGAGGAAATTGAGCCTGTCCGTGTGAGTGCGGGTAAGTCGGATTTTTGCCCCGTGGGCTTTGAGGGAAGCGAACAGCTCCTTGTGTTGAAGGGTCAGGAGAAAAAGATTCAGCGCGAGGTGAGCATTATGCCGTCGTTGTGTGCACCCGTGGAAAAAGGGCAGACGGTGGGCAAAATCACCTACACTCTTGACGGCGAGATAATTGCTCAAAAGGATATTGTAACACTGGAATCGGTACAAAGAGTGGGTATCGGTGACATTTTCATGAAGCTTCTTGAAAAGGTGCTGATGTGAAAAAAACGTGGGTTTATTAAACCCACGTCCGGTGTGTCGATAAACCTATCGACACACTGAAAGACTTTCGAAAAGTCAGGGATATTTTGCTGATTCAAGCCTGTCGGCGTACAAAGGTACGATAAGGCTTGAAGCGGCAAAAAGCGACAAACAGCAGGTGATATTCGATGTATCACCTGCTGTTAATTTGTTTTTTGATTTATTTTCGTCTTTTTGAAATATATTTTATTACCGTCGCGGTATCACGACTTTCTCGAGAGTCCGAACGCGGGTTTGTTAAACCCACGTTTTTGTTATTCAAAGCTAAGCGTATACACCTTACCGCGGATGTCGCTGTAATACAGCTTACCGTCGTAATAACAGATGAATTCGGGTTCATGGTCAAGACCTATGGGATACAGGTCGAAAAAGGCGAACTGCTTTCTGTTTACTGCGTCGGCAATGAGAAGACGCGGCATAAAGGGAAAATTCTTTCGCTTTTCCTCATCCTGCGGAACGGTTCCGCCCTCGACGGAAAATATCTTTCCGTCATAATAGCATGCGCCCTGAAGCAGAGAGGAATACTCACAGTCAAACTGATTTATAATGTCCTCTTCATTAAGGGTTAATACGTTTGCACCGTATATACCGCTGTATGTGCCGGCAGTATATTCGGGCAAGTCGAACTCGAAAAATCTTGTGACCTTTTCCTTATCGCGCATTACAAATCCGTAATACTTTTTCCGGTCGGTATCTACCACAAAATTGCCGTAGGGACGCAGGTCGCGGTTATTTTCGAGGGATTTCCACAAATCCAGATTTTCCGTAAAGCCGATTTTTATTATCTGAACGAGCTTTGAAGAAAATTCCTTGCCCTCGTTGGTGATGCGGTATACACAGCACACACCCTCCATGCGGTCGCGCTCATTCATATAACTGTTGTAAACATTTGCATATAACAGCGGAAAGCTGTCCTTTTCGTCGTAAAAATCACTGCCGAAGCACACAGCGTTGCAGTGAGCCGTGATTAAGTCGGATTTATCAAGTCGGAAAGCGGAAATTTCCTTGTATGTATCCATGGCAAAAACACGGCAGCTTCCGTCATGGTCAAAGCGGAACATATATCCGCCGTAAATTGCGCCGTCCTGACCGTTGGCAGTGTCGCAAACGAAGGCTTGGGTTATTTTTTCGGCTGAAATTTTCATCATTTTTCTCCTTTATCAGAAAAAAGGTTTTTTGCTGCGGCACAGATACCTATAATTACCCAGTAGATTATCATAAATATAAGCAGAGAGGCAAAAATCATGCGGAAATCATTTCCATAGGGAAGTGTTGCAATGACCAGACAGAAATCTGCACACAGCACTATGAAGTGTAAAATGCGTGCAACGCTTTTCGGCATTTTATTTATGCCGTGAATGAGCCCCGCAAGCCCCAGAATAATCGAAAATATGAGAAAACGGCTCATGCTTTCAAAGGTGAGCACAAAGGTTGAAGTATCGCTTACACGCACAAACAGCGACATAAGGTAGGTTATCAGTGTAAAGCTCAGTGTTGCGGAAAAAATGACGTTTTTGAGTTTTTTCATGTTTTTTCTCCTTTATAAGTGACACAAAATTCAGATACAGTCTTTTCGGTGCACCGCTACGAACGTCTTATACGCTGTGTTACCATAACGTAAGGCGGGTCGGTTTTGTTGCAAAGAGCGTATTTGAGTACGTTGAAGTCATGGTTTGACAACGCCGAAAGGTATTTTTCGATAAGCTCGCCCTCAATTTTGCCCTCAGGATGACCCGGATAAATGGTAACGGTAAGAATACCGCCGACGGTGAGCTTGTTTACCGCCTTTTCAATGGCTTCAAGGGTGGTGGTGCGCAGTGTGGTAACCGATTTGTCGCCGCCGGGCAGATAGCCCAGATTGAACATTCCGCACGCCATTTCGCCCTCTTTTGGAACGTACTTGTCCAACTCGGAGTGGGAATCGTTAATCAGTGTGTAATTTTCATCGGCACCGCTCTTTTTAAGAAATGCCGAGGTGGACTCCAGCGCCGCCGCCTGAATGTCAAAGGCATACACATTTATTCCGTACTGTGCCGCCAGACGGGACATAAACAGCGTATCGTTGCCGTTGCCCATGGTGAAATCGCACAGGTAAAGCGCCGAAAAGTCATCGGCTTTTTTGTCGTGATGGCATTCAGCCAGCGCACGGGTGATAAGGTCGTGAGCAAATTCAATATTATTTATCAGCATATATTCCCTGGTAAGTGTCCCTTCTTACAAATTCTTTGTCGATTTCGTTAAGCACGCAAAACTTTTTCAGACTCCACATGGGGGCTGTGAGAAATTCTGCGGGCGCATCTCCCGTCAGCCTGCCCACCACAATTTCGGCAGGCAGAAGCTCCAGCTGACTGACGGTTATGTCTACGTATTGCTCTCGGCTCAATGCCGAAAGCTCACCTGTTTCGAGCATTTTCGCGATGGGTGTGTAGCTGAGGATATACAGAAGATGAAGCTTCACGCTGTGGGGAGCAAGCCTTGCCACCTGACGGATGCTTTCCAGCATCATGTCTTTATTCTCGTGCGGCAGACCGTTTATAAGGTGAACGCAGATATTTATTCCGCGCTCCTTTAAAAGCCCGTAGCCCTTTAAAAAGTCCTCAAAGGTGTGACCGCGGTTTATAAGGCGGGCAGTGCTGTCGTGCACCGTCTGTAAGCCCAGCTCCACCGTCAGATACGTCCTTTTTGATATGTCATAAAAATAATCTGCTATCTCCTCGGTTATGCAGTCGGCACGTGTTGCCACGGCAAATCCGCATACATCGGGAAGAACAAGACATTTTTCATACAGCTCACGAAGCTTTTCCATGGGGGCGTAGGTGTTGGTATGAGCCTGAAGATATGGAATAAAACGGGCACTGTCCCACTTTTTTGCCATCCTTTCACGCATGGCAAAGTATTGCTCTTCGATTGATAAAAGCGGGGACTGGGTAAAATCACCGCTTCCTCTGTCGGAGCAGTAGATGCATCCGCCCACACCGCATTTCCCGTCAATATTGGGACAGGTAAAGCCCCCGTCCAGCGGTATTCGCACGGTTTTGCCGCCAAAGGTACGGCGCAGGTGATAATTCAGTGTGTGGTAACGCTTGTTGTCGTCCGAATAAGGGAATTTCATTTCAATTTATTCTTGCTTGTGGCGTATATCGCTTGAATGATTTCAAGTGAAACGATTGCGTCCTCTATGTCGCAGTACAAAGCGTCATTCCCTTTGACTGCCTCGTAAAAGTTGCCTATCATAATGGCGTGACCGTGACCCCATACGGATTTACCTACCGCAAGACTGCTGTTTTCGGAAACCTTTTCCAGCGAGCCGTCCTGATGGTTACGGCGGTAAAGTGTGTTTTCGCGGATAAGAAGCGAGCCTTTTTCGCCCACTATTTCTATTTCAACAGGTGAGGACATGGCATGGCAGTTGGTAGCGTAGAATATGGCAGTGGCGCCGTTTTCGTACCAGAATGTCGCTTCAGCCGTATCCTCTACCTCGATGGTTCCTTTGTTTTTGCGCAAAGCGACCGAGCCTTCGACACGCTCTATTTTTCCGCCCAGATAGTAAAGCAGGTCGATGGTGTGGATGGATTGATTCATAAGCACACCGCCGCCCTCTTTTTCCCAGGTCCCGCGCCAGCCGCTTTCGGTATAGTACGCACCGCCTCTGTCCCAGGTGACAATACCCTTAAGACCCAGAAGCTTTCCGATTTCACCGCTTTCGATTATGCTCTTGGCGCTGACGGTGGAGTTTATAAGTCTGTTCTGGAAGGAAACGCACACTTTTTTGCCTGTTTCACGGCTTACCTTAAGAATGTTGCGCGCACCCTCGGGGAGCATTGCGGCAGGCTTTTCAAGGTACACATCGTGACCTGCACGCATGGCGGCAATAGCCATTTCCTCGTGAAGATAGTGAGGTGTGCAGATGTGCACTACGTCGCAATCCACCTTTTCAAGAAGCTCTTTATAGTCCGAAAAGGTTTCTGCCTCGGGACAAAGAGCCGCGTTTGAAGCAAGACGGTCTTCACGTATGTCACACAGTGCCACAATATCGGCAAGGTCGTTCTTTTTAATGGCATCGATGTGGGTTTTGGAAATTCCACCGCATCCCAGAATAGCGGCTTTTAATAGAGTACTCATAATATTGCCTTTCTTTGATTTTACTGATTTAATTCAAGAATATCCGTTTCACACAGATATATTACGTCGTTTTCGGTGAGTGCACGCACAATACGTTTTTTTCCACACGCAGTGCAGGTGATGACTACGTTCACACGGTTTATGTCAACTCTTAATTTTTCCATTCCCGGGAAGCCTCCGCAGTCGCAATGAATTCTGCCGTCGGTGATAAAGTCCCTCAGCAGTAAAAGCACATCGTTCATGACCATAGGGTTTTCGTACATGTCGTACGCTTCCTTGAGTACGTCCTCTTCGGCTTCGCCCTTTTCCTGCGCGAAGGTTTCCTCAAGGTACTTTTTGTTTTCCGCCATGGCCTTTTCGACCTTTTCTCGCTGACCGATATAGCATATGTCCAGAGCGGTGTAGGGACACTGCACGGTGAACAGCTCACGGCTGAAAAACGAAGCACTTGAGAGACGGGTGGTATGGTTGTCGGGGCAGGCAAGGCAGGGCACGGACAGAGTTATCTTTCTGTCATGAGACACCTTGATGTTAAGAGCCTCTCCGCAACGGCAGGCAACGTCATGTCCGCCGGAAAGAGAAAAAATGTTTATGTCCTCCGTAACGGTTGAACCGCAGGCAGGGCAGATATATGCGATTGTAGTGGTCTGTAAATCCATAATTTCCTCGTTTTCTATATTTTTATGCCGTTTACAACATATCGTTCATAGTAAAACAGGTATTGCTGAGCAATTCCCGCATACTGTCCGAAGTCGGGGATTTTGCCGTCGAAGTATTTGGCAAGTATCTTTTTCACCCACACATCAACGGGAAAGCTGTCTGTCTTGTGATAGGCAAACAGCAGTACACAGGCGGCGACCTTGTCGCCCACACCCTTTATCTGCTTAAGGTACTCCGAGGCATCGGCAGTGTTCATAGCGTACACGGCATCAAGGTCTATGTCGCCTAAGGTCACCTTTTTTGCCGCGTCGTATATGTATTTTGCACGGAAGCCCGTTTTGTATGAAAATATTTCTTCCTCGCCGGCCTCAAAAAGTCGCTTTGCGGTGGGGAAGGAGTAAAACTCACGTCCGTCGGGGGAATATATTTTTTCGCCGTAAGAACGGCTGAGATTTTCGATTATTTTTTTGATTCTGGGAATGTTGTTGTTTTGAGAAATAATAAAGGAGCACAGCGCTTCCCATGGGTCCTGACGGAGAATACGGATTCCTTTTCCGATTTCCGCCGCCTCCTTCATAACACCGCCCATAGCCGAAAAAGCATCTGACAGTGCCTTGTAGTCGGTGTCCATATCCAGAAAACTGCGCCAGACGGAATCGTAGTCGCCCTTGTCGGCACCGTACAGCAGTATTTTGCCGTTTTTGTCCTTTTCTGCCCGCAGGTATTTGGAAAACGCCACACCCTCATAGGAGCCGTCGGAGCAGCGTTCAAACCGGAAGCACTGACCGCAGTTGAAAATTTTGTCGGGCACGAAGTGGCTGTCTGCACCGACAGTGTATATTTTGCGTGTTGTAAGCATCATAATTTTTACCTTGAAAGGGGATTCAAAAATTAAAGCCTGCCCGACGGGCAGGCTTTAATATAAGTTTTTAGTCAGCGTTTGCGTAGGGGTTCTTCTTGCAGTATACGGTAAGTACGTCCTGGTCCCAAACAAGCTCTGCCGCCATGCCCATTTCGGGGTCTTTGCCGTTGATCTTGAAGGTCCAGAAGTATTCGCTGTCGGAATCGCTGTTGTCCACATCGCCTATAACAGCAAGGCTGTTGCCGTAGGAGTCCTCAGCAAAGGGAATGTCCTGCTCCTGAAGGAACTGCTCGATTGCCATAAGTACGGTGGGATCGGTATCTTCAACGGTTACAATACCGTTTGCCATGACATCGCCGTTACGGTCGGTGATTTTGATGGTTACGCCTGCAATACGCTTCTGAACTCTGTTACAGGAAGCGAAAACGCCCACGATGGCAACAAGTGCGAGAAGAAGAGCGATAATTCTTGTCTTTTTCATGATAGTTCTCCTTTATATATAGTTTAACTGAATTATATCAAAAAAACGTTTGTTTGTCAATAGTTTCTTCAAAAAATATGGTTCTTCCATATGTTACAGCAATTTTGCATTGAAATTGAGCTGAGGATGTGTTATGATATTAACCGTAAAAGATAAACTTCGTTTTCGTGAAATATAAAAGTATATGCTTTTTTGTTTCGGGAAAAAATATAGTAAAAATATTTTCCGAAAGGAGAAAAACATGCACGAAAACGTAAATGATGCAAAAAGCCTTGAAAAAGCACTTGAAGGGCTGAAAAACGCACAGAAAATATATTCCTCGTATACGCAGGAACAGGTTGACGGGATTTTTGCCGCCGCGGCAAAAGCGGCAAACAATGCACGTATACCTCTTGCGAGAATGGCGTTTGAGGAAACGGGAATGGGTGTGGTTGAGGATAAGACAATAAAAAACCACTATGCTTCCGAGTATGTATATAACGCCTACAAAAATACCCTTACCTGCGGAATAATCGAGCGCGACAGCGCGGGCGGAATAATAAAAACCGCTCATCCGATAGGCGTTATTGCCGCGGTTATCCCCACAACAAACCCCACCTCTACCGCGATTTTCAAGTGCCTTCTGGCACTAAAAACACGTAATGCAATTATGCTCAGCGCTCATCCCCGTGCAAAGAATTGCACTGCCGAGGCGGCGCGGATTGTACTGGAGGCGGCGGTTAAGGCGGGCGCACCCGAGGGTATAATCGACTGGATAGACACCCCCTCGGCACAGCTTACCGAAGCTCTTATGAAATCCTGCGATATGATACTTGCCACGGGCGGACCGGGAATGGTCAAGGCTGCATACTCAAGCGGTAAACCCGCTGTGGGCGTAGGCGCGGGAAACACTCCCGCACTGATTGACGAAAGCGCCGATATAGCTATGGCGGTCAACCATATCATAATTTCCAAAACCTTTGATAACGGCATGATTTGCGCTTCCGAGCAGGCGGCAGTTGTGTGCAAGGGCATTGCGGATAAAGTGAAACTGGAATTTGAAAAAAGAGGATGTGTTTTTACCGCGCCCCAAGAAACTCAAATGCTGGCTGACACACTTTTCAAGGAGGAAAATCTCAATCCTGCTGTTGTGGGAAAATCAGCTCATGAAATTGCCCGAATGGCAGGCTTTGAGGTACCTGAAAGCACAAGAATTTTAATTTGCCCCACTGACGGAATAGGTCATTCCTATCCTCTTTCCCGTGAAAAGCTGTGCCCTGTTCTGGCATTTTATGAAGCCGAAAGCTTTGAAGAAGCGGTTGAAAAGTCGGAAAAGCTGGTGCAGAACGGGGGAGCGGGTCACACCGCTTCGCTGTTTATCGACCCGTCGCACAGAGAAAGGCTTGAGAGCTTTTCAAACCGTTTGACGGCATGCCGTATAATTGTTAATTCGCCCGCCTCTCACGGAGCCATCGGCGATATTTTCAATTTCCGCCTTGCGCCCTCTCTTACACTGGGCTGTGGCTCATGGGGCGGAAACAGTGTGGCGGAAAATGTAGGAGTAAAACAACTTCTGAACATCAAGACCGTTGCCGAAAGGAGAGAAAACATGCTGTGGTTCCGTACTCCCCAAAAGATATTTTTAAAGCGCGGATGTCTTGGCTCGGCACTTGAGGAGCTGAAGAACAAAAAGAGAATATTCGTAGTGACGGATGAATTTCTTTTTAAAAACGGTTTTCTTGATGCCGTTACCAAAAAGCTATCCGAAATGGGCATTTCAACGGCGGTTTTCAGCGATGTGCAGCCTGATCCCACACTTGCGAGTGCACGGGAGGGCGCACGCAGTATGACCGCCTTTGAACCTGATGCGGTTATAGCCTTCGGCGGCGGAAGTGCCATGGATGCGGCAAAGATTATGTGGCTTTTGTACGAGCATCCCGACACCGACTTCGGCGACCTTGCAATGCGCTTTTTCGATATCAGAAAACGCGTGTATTCTTTCCCTGAAATGGGCGGAAAGGCTGATTTTATCGCTATTCCCACCACGGCGGGCACGGGAAGCGAGGTTACACCCTTCGCGGTTATTACCGACAGCGAAAACGGCGGAATCAAGTATCCTCTTGCGGATTATGAATTGATGCCCGACATGGCGATAGTGGATGCCGACCTGCAGATGAAAGCCCCCAAAAGTCTTACTGCCGCTTCGGGCATAGATGCCTTAACCCATGCGCTTGAGGCGTATGTGTCTATGGTTGCCACCGACTATACAGATGCTCTTGCGCTTAAATCGCTGAAAACCGTGTTTGAATTTCTGCCCCGCGCTTTTGAGCATGGCGAAAACGACCCCGAGGCGCGGGAAAAAATGGCGGATGCGGCAACAATGGCGGGCATGGCATTTGCCAACGCTTTTCTGGGCATATGCCACTCCATGGCGCATAAGCTGGGAAGCTTCTTTCACTTGCCCCATGGTGTTTCCAACGCATTGCTCATCACTCATGTTATGCGTTACAACGCGTCTGAAAAACCGGTAAAGCCCGGTGTTTTTCCTCAGTATAAGTATCCCTCGGCACTCAGACGTTACGGTGAGATAGCGTCGGCACTGGGGCTTGAGGGACAGAATGATTGCCAAAAGCTGGAAAAGCTCATTGAAGCGGTGGATAACCTGAAAGAAAAGATAGGAGTAAAGCATTGCATCCGCGACTACGGCGTAGACGAAAAAGAGTTTGCCGATGTCCTTGACAAGCTGTGCGAAATGGCGTTTGACGACCAGTGCACAGGCGCAAATCCGCGTTACCCGCTGATGAGTGAAATGAAAGAGATATATCTGAAAGCATATTATGGAGAGTAGTATGCAGTCAATGCGAAATTTACAATTCGCAATTCGCAATTATTGTTGAAAAACGCTTTGCGTTTTTCTTCCATCTTGTAATTCTGAGAAGTACCGGCGCGAAAAAGCCTCCCCTGTGCAAGGGGAGGTGCCCGGAAGGGCGGAGTGTTGTCCTGCCCGCTTACTCATACGAGGAGGACGGTTGAGTATAAAAACAAGTAAATTTTACGGCAGTTTTACATATGAACACAAAATTTAAAAAATATGACTTTAAAAATTAACATTTTTGTAGGATAATTTATATGTCAAATGCACCGTACAGAATGGTGGTCGTTTGACGTGAAAATCGCGAAAAACCGCATAAAAAGCCGTTTTTCGCCGTACAATACGTTTTTTTGCCTGTGTGAGTGTTTTGCAGTCACAAGGGTTTTTGCGCCTATTTGCAGACGGCACCCATCAACGGGTTTGAAAAACGAGAATTGAAATTATGCAAAAACGGGTCTGTGAACTGCCTGACGGCACTGCTTTTGCATAAAAGTACGTTAAAACTTTCACATACATTTAGGCTTTAATAAAAAAATCACTATAAATAAAGCAAATACGAAAGAAGGATGAGGATTATGAACGAAAAATTCGATTATTCGGCGGTTGATGCTATCCTTACCGCCAATGCAAACAATCCTAAGGCAATAATCTCCATACTGCAGGAAATTCAGGAGCATTATCACTATCTGCCCCGCGAAGTATTCCCCTATATGGCGAAGAAGCTCGGTATCAGCGAGGCTAAGGCTTACAGCGTTGCTACCTTTTACGAGAACTTCTCTCTTGAACCCAAGGGTAAGTTCGTTATCAAGGTGTGCGACGGCACTGCATGCCACGTAAGACGCTCCATTCCGATTCTGGAAAGACTTCAGAGCGAGCTGGGTCTTACCGACGGCAAAAAGACCACCGATGACCTCAACTTCACTGTTGAGACCGTATCCTGTCTGGGTGCTTGCGGTCTGGCTCCCGTTCTCACAGTAAACGACAAGGTTTACCCTGAGATGACTCCCGATAAGGCGAGCGAACTTTTAAAGAAACTCAAGGAGGAATTATAAGCCGTGATTAAGAACAGAAACGAGCTTCAGGCGCTGAGAGCTGAGCTTAAGGGCGCTCTGGATAAGCAAACTAAAAAAATTCTCGTATGTGCCGGTACAGGCTGTATCGCCGGCGGTTCTCTCCAGATATATGACCGTCTGTGCGAACTCATGAAGGAAAGAAATCTTCCTTACACAGTAGAACTCGAAGTTGACCCTCATGATGATTCCGTAGGTGTTAAGAAGTGCGGATGCCACGGCTTCTGCGAAATGGGACCCCTGCTCAGAATCGACCCCATGGGCTGGCTGTACACCAAGGTTAAGCTTGAGGACTGCGAAGAAATCATTGAAAAGACCATCATAAACGATGAGCTTGTTGAGCGTCTTGCTTACAAGAAGAACGGTGAAATTTATCCTAAGCAGGATGAAATTCCCTTCTACAAGAAGCAGACCCGTGTTGTTCTTGAACACTGCGGACACATCAACGCAGACTCTATCAAAGAATATATCGCAATCGGCGGTTACACCGCATTTGAAAAAGCACTGTTCGATGTTGACGGCGGCGAAATCGTAAAGACCGTTAAGGATTCCGGTCTTCGCGGACGCGGCGGTGCGGGCTTCCCCGCAGGTATCAAGTGGGAAACCGTAAGAAATACTCCCGCTGACAAGAAATACATCCTGTGCAACGGTGACGAGGGCGACCCCGGCGCGTTCATGGACAGAAGTATTATGGAGGGTGACCCCCACAGAGTACTCGAGGGTATGATGATAGCAGGTGTTGCTACCGGTGCCAACGACGGTTACATATACGTTCGTGCCGAATACCCCATGGCAGTTGCACGTCTTAAGAACGCTATCGCACAGGCAGAGGAAATGGGACTTCTGGGTGACAACATCCTGGGCACAGACTTCTCCTTCCACATGCACATCAACCGCGGTGCAGGCGCATTCGTATGCGGCGAGGAAACCGCACTTATCGCTTCCATTGAGGGCGAAAGAGGCTTCCCCAGAGTACGTCCCCCGTTGACCGTTATCAAGGGTCTGTTCGGCAAGCCCACCGTTCCCAACAACGTTGAAACCTATGCCAACGTTCCCGAAATCATCAACAAGGGCGCTGAATGGTATCAGTCCCTGGGTACCGCAGGCAATGCCGGAACAAAGGCATTTGCTCTTACCGGTAACATTGAAAACACCGGTCTTATCGAAGTTCCCATGGGAACCACACTTCGTGAGATCATTTATGATATAGGCGGCGGCTGCCGCGGCGGCGCTGAGTTCAAGGCAGTTCAGATAGGCGGTCCCTCCGGCGGATGTCTTACCAACGAGCATATGGATCTGCCCCTCGACTTCGACTCTCTCAAAACCGTTGGCGCTATCATCGGTTCGGGCGGTCTGGTTGTTATGGACGAGCACACCTGTATGGTTGAGGTTGCCCGCTTCTTCATGAACTTCACTCAGAACGAATCCTGCGGTAAATGTATCCCCTGCCGTGAGGGTACCAAGCGCATGCTTGAAATCCTTGAAAGAATCGTTGCAGGCCAGGGCAAGGAAGAGGATATCGAAACCCTTTCCGAGCTTTCTGATATGATTATCAACACCGCTCTCTGCGGTCTGGGTAAAACTGCTCCTAACCCCGTTCGCAGCACCCTTAAGTACTTCAGAGACGAGTATGTTGCTCACATCAACGGCACCTGCCCCACCGGCAACTGCAAGAAACTCAAGAAAATTGTTATTGATCCTGACCTTTGTAAGGGTTGCTCCAAGTGCTCCAGAGCTTGTCCTGTCGGCGCAATTTCCGGTAAGATTAAAGAACCGTTTGTTATCGACCAGGATAAATGTATCAAGTGCGGCGCTTGCGTAAGCACATGTCCCTTCAAGGCTATCAAGGATTAAGGAGGCGTAATCAGAATGAGCAATTTTGTTAAAATAGACGGAATTCCCGTTGAAATAGAAAACGAAAAAAATCTGCTTCAGGTAATCCGTAAAGCAGGCATTAAGATGCCCACCTTCTGCTATCACACCGAGCTTTCCGTTTACGGTGCTTGCCGTATGTGTATGGTAGAAAACGAAAGAGGCATGCTGGAAGCAGCTTGCTCCACTCCCCCCAGAGCAGGCGGTGCTTACCTCACCAACACCCCCAGACTCAGAAAATACCGCAAGATGATTCTTGAACTTCTGCTTGCTAACCACTGCCGCGATTGTACCACTTGTGAGGACAACGGCGCTTGTAAGCTGCAGGCTCTTGCAAAAACATATCACATCGAAGGCGTTCGCTTCCCCAACACCAACGAGCATCCCAAGGAAGACCGTTCCTCCGTTTCCATCGTTAAAGACAGCGCTAAATGTATCCTTTGCGGCGACTGTGTACGTATGTGTAACGAAATTCAGAACGTTGGCGCTATCGACTTTGCTCACCGCGGCTCCAAGCTGACCATCAGCACCGCGTTTGACAAACCCATCTCCGAGTCTCCCTGTGTAGGCTGCGGTCAGTGTGCTGCTGTCTGCCCCACCGGTGCTATCGTTGTTAAGAACGATACCAAGAAGGTTTGGGCTGCTCTGGGTGATGAAAATATCAGAACCTCCGTTCAGGTTGCTCCCGCTGTTCGTGTTGCTATCGGTAAGGAGCTTCACCTCAAGGACGGCGATAACAGCATGGGCAAAATCGTTGCTGCTCTGCGCCGTATGGGCTTTGACGAAATTTATGACACCACCGTTGGTGCTGACCTTACAGTTCTTGAAGAGTCCAAGGAATTCCTCGAAAGAATTGAAAAGGGCGAAAATATTCCTCTGTTCACCTCTTGCTGCCCCGGTTGGATCCGTTACGCAGAAAAGAGACATCCCGAGCTTCTCAAGAACATTTCTACCTGCCGCAGCCCCATGCAGATGTTCGCTTCTCTTATCAAGGAGCAGAACAAGGGCGCTGAAAAGAAGATGTTCCACGTTGCAATCATGCCCTGTACCGCTAAGAAGTTCGAAGGCGAACGCGAAGAGTTCATGATGGACGGCGAGCTGAATGTTGATGCAGTTCTCACAACTCAGGAGCTTATCCGCATGATTAAGGAATCCGGCGTTATCTTCGAAGAGCTTGAACCCGAGGCTTGCGATATGCCTTTCGGCACTATCTCCGGCGCAGGTGTAATCTTCGGTGTTACCGGCGGTGTTACTGAAGCGGTTCTCAGAAGAGTTTCCGCAGACAAGTCCAGAGCAAATCTGCTTGACGTTGCTAAGATCGGCGTACGCGGAACCGAGGGCATCAAGGAATTCGACGTTCCCGCAGGCGATGCAACTCTTAAAATCGCTGTTGTCAGCGGTTTGAAAAATGCAGAAACCGTTATCCAGCGCATCCAGGCAGGCGAACACTTCGACCTTGTTGAAGTTATGGCTTGTCCCGGCGGTTGTGTAAACGGCGGCGGTCAGCCCTTCGTTGACTCGGATACCAAGACCAAGCGCGGCAAGGGTCTGTATACTGCGGACAATATGTCTCCCATCCGTCGTTCTGAGGATAACCCCGTTATGGACGCTATCTACAAAGAAATCGTTAAGGGCAGAGAGCACGAGCTTCTCCATGTTCACTACAAGCCCGCTTGCACCTGCTGCGACTGCGAATAATACAATAGCTTATACGCAGCGATAATAATGTCACGTTATTATCACTGTAATGTAAAAGCAATAAACGGAGCGCTTCGGCGCTCCGTTGTTTTTACAAATAAAATCCGAAATAAAACAACAGCCGATGGAATAATTCCATCGGCTGTTTGCTGGTTATACGTTAAAAAGCGTAATTCAACTTAAATTACTGCTGGTAGCCGTTCTTCATTGCATTCTCGGCGTTCTGAATCATCTTTTTAACCATCTGACCGCCAACGGAACCTGCCTGCTTGGAGGTAAGATCGCCGTTGTAGCCCTGCTTGAGGTTAACGCCTACTTCTGTGGGTGTTCCCGGACCATATTAAAATAGTTTTTTTCAGCCGATTTGTCGCATTTCTTCATCGGCTATATTTCCTATGAATTTGTAATAGATTTTTATTTCCTGTGAATAGCTTTGGTTTCTGTGTGTTACCGTTTTTGTTCCCGGCGGAAGAATTTTTTCGCCGATTTCGATTTTTTCAATAAAGGTTGTAAGAGTTTCTCTGTCAAGAGTTTCAATGTTTGAATATCGCTTTGCCGCAGAAAAGAATTTGTCAAAGCTGTCCTTGATTTTTTCTTCGTGGTTTGCCGCCTCTGCCTGCGCAAGTGTTTCCTTGATTTGTGAGGCTTCCTTTTCGTGTTCGCTTACCATTGTAAAAAGCCGCTCGTCAGAAAGTCTGCCCTCGGCGTTGTCGGTGTAAAGCTTTGTGATAATTCTGTTTATGGTGTCAAGCCGTTCGATCAGCTTTCGCTTTTGCACCGCAGAATTGACAACTCCGCTTTTCGCATTTTCACGCCTTATAAGCTCGCTTGCAATTTCGTTCACTTCTTCATCGGAAAGTGTCAATAGTTCATTTAGATCCCGCCGTACCACTTCAAGCAAATCTGCATAGCGTATTCTCGTGCCGCTGCAAGGCTCTGTGATGTCCTTACGCTTGTTGATACAGGAAAGATACCAGTACTTCTCTCGCTCTCCTTTATACACCGTTCCTGCCGAGCATAGAGCGTGTCCGCACTTCTTGCAGTAGACAATCCCCGAAAAAATGCTCTTTCGCACATTGTCATAGCTTTCGTGCGTCATTGTGCCTTTTCCCATATTGATTTTTGCCTGCTCGAAAACAGCTTCGGAAACAAGCGGCTCGTGAGTGCTCTCGGTTATCGCCCATTCCTTTTTTGGAGCTGCCATCTTCTTTTTGGATTTAAGGCTGACTTTTTTTGTTTTTCCGAGAATTGTGTGACCGAGATAAACGGGATTTTTCAGTATTCGCTTGACGGTAGTGTAGTTCCACAAGTCAGATGCTCTTGCCGCACCTGCTTCGCTGAAGTCATCACGGTATAAAACTCTGTACTTTAACGGCGGTATTATGCCGTCACTGTTCAAGTCCATTGCAATCTTCCTTGAAGAATCACCATTTGCTGCCGCCGCAAAAATACGCTTTACGACCGGAGCTGTTATTTCGTCGGGAACAAGCTTGTTTTTGTCCGCATCACTCTTTTTGTAGCCGTATGGCGGACAAGCACAGTATTGTCCGTGCTCACGCTTGTTCTTTAAAACCTCTTTGATTTTCTTTGAGCCGTCACGGATATAAACATCGTTCATTGCGTACATAAACGGTGCATAAACGAATGCATCTTCCGTGTTGAAGTTGTCAACAACCGTTACAAGCTGAACTCCCATTTCGGGCAAAATCTGCTCGGCATAATCGCTAGCTCCGTTCATTTCTCGTCCGAATCGGGATAAATCCTTTGTGACAACGGTGTTGGCAAGCCCTTTCTTCAGTTGTGAAATCATTTCCTGAAACGCAGGTCTTTCAAAGCTTCCGCCCGACCAGCCGTCGTCAACAAACTCGCGTACAAGTGTAATTCCGTTTCTTTCGCAAAAATCCTGAATAATCACTCTTTGGTTCTGAATACTCGACGATTCAGAGCCGTTTTTGCTTTCTTCTCTTGACAGTCGCAGATAGGCAAATGCTATCCTTGTTTTATTATCGGTTTGCATTCATGTCCTCCCCAACCGACCCATCTATATTATACATTACATTCGCACTTGTTGTCAACAAAGGCTCGTAATTTCCGTTATTTTCCTTTGCTATGCTTTCTGTTATGAGTTGCTTTACAGTGTTTTTTCCATAACATCTTTCAACCGTATAAAGTACAGGACTGAACTCGTAATTCTTTTTTGTCAAATAAATCACCACGCTTTCTTTTTGTGATTCTCAATAAGGGGCTTGCCCCGTCATTCAACGTGGCAAGGTGCGGTTTTGCCGCACTGAAATCAGCGGAGGATTGTACTCCTGCTGATTTCATAATGTCACCTGCGTGACATCTTGCCTAAGTTATGTTACCCAAATTTTTGGCAAATTATCAGAATTGAAGAAGCAAAGGAAAAAGGAGCGAAGAAAACAAAAAACACACATAGGTATCCCGTAGATACAAAATGTGTGTTTAAAATCCAATAAATATTTTAGTTCCTGTAATTAGTTTTGCCTCAAAAGAGCATAGCTCTCCCAAGGCTTTAAAAAATCGTTTCATTCCTGCGAAGGCATATGCCTCCCAGGAAAGCCCAAAAATCGTTGATGCCTTTCGGCATCGACTGCTTTCCATTTTGAACACCCGATCCCATGCGTATCGAGCTGCCGGGAATTCGACCGTCCACGCAGTCAAAGACACTGTCAAACCCTGTTCGATGAAATATTTCCCATCTCACGACTATATTATACCACAAGCAAAAATCATTTACAAGAGGTGGAGCTGTAAAAGTTGAATTTTTTAAATTTTGAATTGAAAACCCTTGTGCCACAAGGGTTTCAGAGGGGTAGAGGTGGAGAAATCGATGTTTTTTTGAGGCGAAAATTTTAAAAATTTTTCGAAAAACGCTCCCGGTACTTTTGTTTCAATATAAGGTTTTCTCAAAAGTTCTGACGGTTTGGCGGGGCTTCTTAAAACAATTAAATTTATTAAAACCTAGAAATCTTGTTGACTTTAATCATAATTTAATTGTAAATATTTTCGGAATGATTACTTGAGCCTGTTGACTTAAATCATAATACTGTGTATAATATTATTGGATTATTATTGTCGAGGTGAGTTTATGGATTATATGAGTGAACTTGCCGCTATTGCAAAAATGCATGGCGGAATTATTGAAACGAAAATAGCAGCGCAGCAAGGCATCTCTAAGACAATGCTTTATAAGCTGTGCAAAGAAGATAAAATCCACCGCATTGTTAAAGGTCAGTACATTCTTCCGGATGATATACAGGATGAATTATTGGCAATCAGCAACCGTTCAGAAAGAATCATTTTTTCTCACGAAACAGCTCTTTACCTTCACGGAATTTCTGATCGTACTCCATTTGAGCATACGGTTACTGCACCGTCTGGCTGTATTCCTTCTGCGGCAATTAAATCTGAATGCAAGGTGTATTACATCAAGCCTGAGTTGTTTGAACTGGGCAAAACAACGCTGAGAACACCTGCCGGAAATGATGTTCCTGCATATGATCTTGAACGCACAATCTGTGATGTAATTCGCAGTCGAAACAAATTGGGAACAGAAACTTTCCTTGCGGCATTAAAGCTGTATGCGGCGAGCCACAAAAAAGATTTGAATAAACTAAACTCTTGCGCAAAAAAAATGCGTGTTGATAAAGTATTGCGTCAATATTTGGAGGTACTCCTATGAGCAAAGCAATGAGTCTGAAAGCGAAAATTCGCAATATTGCCAAGCAGAAAAATATTCCTGCACAGGTCATTCTGCAAAACTATATGTTTGAACGTTTGCTTGTCCGTTTGTCTGCTTCTGAATACAAAGAGAAGTTTGTATTAAAGGGAGGTATGTTGGTAGCCGCCATTGTCGGACTGGACAACCGTGCAACAATGGATATGGACACCACGCTCAAAAATCTCCCTCTTACACCGGAAGCGATTCGCGGTGCGTTGGAGGATGTCTGCAACATCGCATTTGATGACGGAGTTGAGTTTGAGATTGGCACGATATCTCCCATACGTGAAGATGATATTTACGGCGGTTATCGTGTCATGTTGAATGCAAAATTTGATACTCTGCTGACGCCACTCAGTATTGATGTATCCACTGGTGATGCAATTACACCTCATGCAGTACAGTACAATTTCTCTGAAATTTTTGATGATGAGAAATCATATGAACTGTGGGCATACAACATAGAAACCGTTATGGCTGAAAAGGTGGAAACCATTTTGCGACGCGGCGTGTTTAATACTCGCCCAAGAGATTTCTATGATGCCTATATACTGACCACAACACAGAACTTCGATAAGGCTGTGTTTGCGGATGCATTAAAAGCAACGGCAAATCACCGGGGAACTACAGAGCAGATTGCGGATATTTCCGATATTCTTCATAACATCGAAGAAAGCCCGGAACTTAAAACAATGTGGGACAAGTATCGCAAGCAGTTTGCGTATGCTGCGGATATTGAGTATGGTCAGATTATGGATGTGCTGAAAATGTTGATAGAATAACAGCCCGGACAAAATACAGAGGTATAGATATCATTTACAAACAACACTCATAAAAATTTCAGAAAATGGAGTAAAACACATGAAAAATAATACGTATTTGACCGAAGCAGATGTCGAAACAAAGTTTATTTATGCATATTTAATTGGTGAAGTTTTGGAGGTCAGCGGTAAAAATGTCAGTTTTCATGTCCCCGTAAAAATTACTCAGGGACGAAAAACTGTAACCAAAGAAGCTGATGTTCTCATAAAGAACGACAAAGGCGAAAATGTGGTAGTCATTGACTCGAAAGCTCCAGACGAAAAGCTTGAGCCATACTTTGATCAAATAGATTCTTATGCATTTAGGTTGGAAACTCCTATCTCAATTCTTTCAAATTACTACAGAACAGTTGTTAGGGTATATTTGTCTGGAAACAAAAAGGAAATCATTTTCGACCAAACGATAGAGGAAATGGAAGCAGATAGTTTCAAGGAATTAATAGAAATTGTAAAAAAATATATGGAAACACCTTCCGCTACTTTTGATGGTAAAAAAATGGATGCAGAAAAAAGTAAAATAGTTGATTATAGACGTTTGTTTAGACAAATACATACAAAAATCAGATCGATTGACAAATTAGATCCGTCTGCATCATTTGATGAATTCTCCAAAATACTGTTTATCAAAATAATCAATGATAAAATCTCTGCCGAAGAACGCTTAACTCCTGAACGTATTAAAGTGTTTGGCACAACCAAAGAGCAATCCAATTATGTTGACACTTGGTTCCAAAAGAAAGTTAAGGAGCATTACCCTGGTATTTTTGCAAATAATGTGAAAATATCCGCATCGTCAACTGCATTGATCGCTATATTGGAAACATTGGATGGACGATTTGATTTAAAGGATTCATTAAACGATATTAAGGGTAGAGCTTTTGAAGAATTCCTTCCTAGCCAGTTAAGGGGAAAGGGCCTTGGACAGTTCTTCACTCCAAGATCTGTCGTTGAATTTATGATAGAGTTGGCTGATATATCTATAACTGATAAGGTTTTGGATTTCGCATCCGGCTCAGGTGGATTCCTTATTAAAGCTTTTGACAGAAAAAGAAAATTAATAGAAGAAACACAACAACAATATTTAGATTTAATAGGAAAAAATCGAGAGCAGCTATTGGAAGATACCAAGACTCAAATTTTCGGTATTGATGCTGAACCTAGAGCTGTAAGAACAGCAAAGATGAACATGCTGTTATGGGGTGACGGAAAGCAGATCCAACACGGAAACGGATTGGATACCAAAGACTACACAGGAACTCCATATTTTGCGAAGGAGTACAACGAATCCGATCCTTCTACCGGAGTAGATATCATACTCGCTAATCCACCATTCGGTTCTACAGAAGAAGATCAGAATATTTTGGCAAAGTACACACTTTCCAAAAAGATCAAAAAGAAAGACGAGAGTGGAAGAGAGTATATTGTTAATCAAAAGGAAAAGACAGAGCATCTGTTTATCGAGAAAGCATTCAAAATGTTAAGACCAAACGGCAAACTCTTAATTGTTTTACCAGAAGGAATCTTTAGTAATAATGATTCTAAAGTTAGGGATTACATTCTGAGCCATTTTGTCATTGATACTATTGTGAAATTACCCAAGCATACGTTTGTCATGTCTGGTGTAGACACAATAAACACCGTAATTTTGATTGCTAGAAAGAACACTGCTGAGCGAATGAAGAAAATCAAATTTTCAGATAAAAAAACTTGGATTAACTCAGCTGAAATTATGACAATCAATTTTGCTTCTGTTAACCAAACGGGATTTGAACCTTCTGGCAAAGCAATAAACGGAGGATATACAAATAGTGATCTGAAAATATTAGCAAACAAAATCACAAATGGTGACTTTAGCCAAATTTTAGCGGATCCTATCGAATACGCTGATCTTGCATTTAGCGATGACAACAAGAACGAAGTTTGGAAAGAATCTATGGTCAAGTTTTTAACTATAGGTTTTACAAGTGTCCCTAAAAGATTGGATCCGACATATTATTTCTTTAGCGAAGAAACCAAAGATATTATGAAATCTTTTATTGGACTGGATATTACAGAAGATAATTTAGGCAGAAATCGCCTCACGGAGCAAGAACTTATCGAAGATGTTGAAAAGACATACACATATGTTTCGGTTGTAAAAACCATTGATGGTTCAATCACAACGACAGAAGAAAAAACAGTTGATGAGCTATTAGCAACTGATTTGCCACAAAAACTTCAATATGGGGATATTGTGTTTAACCCGTACAGAATAAACACAGGATCAATAATCTTGATTGATTCGCGTGAAAAAAACTTGGTAACAAGTCCAGCTTATGTTGTAGTTAGAGATTTAAAAATTGATTCAAAATATTTCGTTCAATTATTGAAAACTCCGTTTATGAAATATCAGATACAAGTACTGGCATCAGGATCTGTAAGAGATAATTTTTCGGGTTCCAATTTGTATGAATTGAAAATCCCTAATATTGATTCATATGAGCAAAAAGATCTCGTGTTAAGCATTAATAAAATGCTTAAGAAAATCAAAAAACATTCTCAAGCAATAGACCAAGACATTAATTCTATAAATGCACTACTCAGCAATTTTGGCGGCTTAGATTAATTTTGGATTGTTGATGCAGTACCTAAATATTTGGCAATCAAGGCGTAGGTAACATACTGCCCTGCTTGATTTTTAATCAAACATTTAACAATAGGACTTGTACTCGATTCGAGCACAAGTCCTATTGCCGTCTATTTGGTTATTTATTCCATTACTTCCAACATTATTTTTGCTTCCAGCTTACCATAAAATCCAAGTTAATCGACACCCGAAAGGTCAAACTCAGACGGATTTTCAATTATGGATATTTCAGAATAAGTGGCGCACATACCTTTTGTGTAAGAGAAATCGTTGTTCCTGTCAATGAAAAAACATACAGAGGGTGTGACTTGAAGCTTAGGGGACAAATACCCAAAGTCTCGGGTATAGCCACCCATTTCCCATACTTTTTCCCATACCTTTGAATTAAAATTCAAAATATTTTTTTGTTTTTCCTAAACTTTTAAGTGTTTGGTCGGGGGACAAATTTCAAAAAAAATATATAATTATACTTACAAGAACAGAAGCGATAGGATATTATTTTTGCGTTCTAAGGATAACAAGGGGCATGCAAACACTTGTATATGAACTTCACCAACGGATGCGTAAAAAACTCTGTTATTCTAACGCGTTTCCGAAGGGAGGATAGCCTATGCAAAAAAAAATGGCAAAGCACAGATTGATTACCGACAGCGAAGGAAAATTACGTTATCAGTTTTTCTGCGATTTATCGGGATCGCTTGAGTATACGTCAAGCTCCATAAATGCAGATTCCGAGGAGGAACTTGAACGTGTATGGAATAAAAACGCAAAAGAGCACTTCAATCTATGTCACAAATGTGGGATTTATGTAAGCTCTGAAATGTTTAACGCCGAGGTTTTTGAGTGTGTAGCTTGTGCTCCGTGGGAGGAGGCTCCGAAATATTGTCCTCATTGCGGACAAAAGGTTAATGGTTCGGGAAACAACTGCAGCTATTGTGAAAAGAAACTGCGTTATGAGGGGGGAGAGGTATGAAACTATGACAGCACCTTATGAAAAAATACGTCTTGAGAATATGAAGCACTATGGCTTCGGTCCCGAGGTAATGAAAAGAATAAAGGTTTGCAAGGAATGCGGTGCAAAAGCTGATTCGGAGCTTCTCTTTTGTCCCGATTGTGACAGACCTCTTCCGACGGAAACTCTCTATACGCTGTATGTGCATAGCCATTTTGTATGTACAAAGTGCAAAACGGTAGTATCGGCAAAATATAAATTCTGTCCACAGTGTGGTAAAAAACTTATTTTTGAATAATCAGATAATAAAACAAAAACAAAAAAATACATTTACGGAGGTATTTATTATGGCAAAGAACACATGTGCAATATGCGGAGCAGAAGTTAATCTGTTTACAGGACAGCAGCTGGCGGATAAGACATATATCTGCCGTAAGGTATGTGCAAAGAAGTGTCTTAAAATCTTCGATTTTGTTCCCGCAACTCTTGACGAGGTAAAATCACACATTGAGCAGGTTGAAAAGGGTACAAAAGTATGGAATCAGATTTTTGTTCCTTTGCAGAAAACAAAGGTCAAGGAAGAAAAGCTGAAGAGATTTGGTGCCCCCCTTTATGTGTCACCCTCAACAGGACTTATGGCACTTGTTGAAACAAGATATAAGTTCATTGTTTTCGGCAAAAGCCAGCTTGCCTGCGTTTACAGAATAGCAGATCTCGCTTCCTATGAATATGAGGAAGAGTCGGTGAAAAATTCCGAGGGCAAGATAGAAAAGAAGGAATTTTGCCGTATGTTCTTCCACAATACGGCAGGTCTTTACAGCTTCCGCTTTGAGATAAGCAACAGCCTTGAATTTAAGTCGCTTGAAAAGTATTTTGATACTCTCTTCGGTATTCAGAAAACTCTTGGCAACTCCATAAACAACGCAAAAAAGCAGTGGGCAGCAATCAAGGATGTTGCAGGTGCGGTAAAGGCTGCGGCTTCAGGTGACGAAAATGTCGAAGAAAAAGCGGCAGCGGCGGCAGAAAGTCTCGGTACATATCTTGAGGGTGACAGAACAGAGCTTATCGCAAAGGCTGATGCGGCTCTTGCAGGTGTTCAGTATTGACGGCGGTGATAACATTGAAGAAAATAATATCATTGTTGCTTGTTTTTACACTTTGTGCGATGCTGTTTGTTTCCTGCACTCAAGAGAACGATAAGCCTGATGTGAAAAACAATAACGATGTAACAGAAACTGATGACAGTCAAGGTGACAAAACAACATCAAAACCTGATAAATCAGAAAAGGAAGACGAGTTACTTACAGAACTCAGAAAGCAGATATCCGACAGCGGTGCAAAGCTGGGTGTTGCATATCTCGGATACTTTGTTGAAACATTTGATGACACAAAAGATTATTTTAAATATTTAGGACTGTATGAAGACTATCCCTTTGTTGAAGAAATGGAGCTTGGTGACCTTATCGTAAACGAAAACAACGAGATGTATCTTGTTGTACCTGCCGATAGTACAGAAACAGTCAAGGTATACGACGCAGTACCTGATGAAGAAACCTATGAGCTTGAAAAGGGTGAGCTTTTAGGCGAATCGGCAAATGGAAAACCGTTCCTTCTTCTTTGCAATGTCAGCGAAATAATACCAAATGTGATCATAAGCACAAGCACCCTTGAATACAGTCCCTGTCTTTCGGGCGAGGACGGAGAGCTTGTAGAGAATCAAGATATTTACGATTTTTCGCCTTATGAGAAAATAAAAGAGTATTATGACATTCAGAACGGTCTTGCAGATGGAGCAGATCCCATATTCTGCGGAAGCTGGTTCGGAGAATCGGAAAACGGCGACTACGAGCTTATGTCAATGAGCCTTGAACTTTACGTAGACGGAACAGCAACCTACGTATACGGCGTTGGAAACAGCGAGCCTGTAGAGTGGTTTATGGGCGAATGGAGCTTTGATGCCGAGCGTGATATGATCATTCTTGATATGTACGGTGGACCGCCAAACGACTATGAAGATTCCGATGAATTGTTTATAGACCCGTATGAACTGAAGTGCGGTTTTAAGTGGGATATGGATTACCGTGATGACGGAACTTATCTCATTCTTACACACGAAGAGGGCGATCCCATACTGTGGGGCAAGAACGGTGCAACATTTGAGTTTGCAGAGGCTTCCGGGCCCGAGGAAGAGGAAGATTACTCTTACCTTATCGGCTCATGGGGAATAATCTCTGAAAAATCAGAAACATACCTTGAGTTGTTTCCCGATGGCTCGGCGCACTATTATGTAACAAGGGACGATGTGACAGAAAAAGACCTTCGCGGCTCATGGCATGCCGAAGCTCTTACATTGTACCTTACACTCGGCGAAAATGAAGCTTTGACGGGAGCTTACGGTATTATGTATGACGGTGAGCTGCTTATTCTGTCCATTCTCGATGATTTCGCCGAACCGCTGACGGCTTTTATGGCAGAAAACGGATATGACAGCTTTATACTTTGCGGTGTAGGCTGATAATACAGTAATTTGAAAGGAGTGTTTATATGGCTACTTTACAAGAATACAAATGCCCGTGCTGTGACGGTGCGATAGCGTTTGACGCAGAATCTCAGAAAATGAAATGTCCTTTCTGCGGCAACGAATTTGAAATGGAAACCCTTGCTTCCTATGACAGTGAGCTTCAGAACGACTCGGAAAGCAACATGCAGTGGGAAACGAATGCAGGTTCCGAGTGGCAGGAAGGAGAAGCAGACGGCCTTCGTACATACCGGTGTAACTCCTGCGGAGGCGAAATTGTAGGCGATGATACGCTGGCAGCTTCAAAATGCCCCTATTGCGGAAATCAGGTTGTTATGATGGGACAGTTCTCAGGTGCTCTGAAGCCTGACTTTGTTATTCCATTTAAGCTTGATAAGAAAGCTGCGAAGGAAGCGCTCCTTAACCACTATAAAGGCAAGAGGTTCCTTCCTAAAGTTTTCAGAGACCAGAATCATATTGAAGAAATCAAGGGCGTTTACGTTCCTTTCTGGCTCTTTGATGCAGAGGCCGATGCCAACATCAGATACAGAGCAACACGTATTCGCCATTGGAGTGATTCGAGGTACGAATACACCGAAACAAGCTTTTATAATGTAACTCGTCAAGGCTCACTCGGCTTTGAAAAAGTTCCCGTTGACGGCTCGACAAAGATGGCAGATGACCTTATGGAATCAATTGAACCCTTTGACTTTTCACAGGCTGTCGATTTCCAAACAGCATATCTTGCAGGCTATATTGCTGACAAATATGACGTTGACGCCGAAACAAGTATTGAAAGAGCAAATGAAAGAATCAAGAAGAGCACCGAAGATGCTTTTGCCTCAACAGTTGACGGTTACACTACCGTAACACCCGTAATGTCAAGTATAAATCTTGAAAACGGCACTTCAAAGTATGCCCTTTTCCCCGTGTGGCTTCTCAACACCGATTGGAACGGTCAGAAATACACCTTTGCAATGAACGGTCAGACAGGCAAGCTTGTGGGCGATCTCCCTCTTGACAAGGGTGCATACAAGAGATGGCTTTTCGGACTTACAGGTGTGATAAGTGCAGTATGTCTCGGCATATCTTATCTGCTCTGGTTAATTTGAGGGGGTGTGAATTATGAAAAACAGAATATTTACACTGCTTGTTGCAATATTGTCGGTTATAATGCTGACAGTAGGCGTTGCTGCCGAAGATGAGTATTATCGTTTGCAGGATTTAACAGAAGTACCGCTTCTTACCGAAAGCGAAAACGCTGAAATTCTTGCTCTTCTTGATGAAGTAAGCGAGAGACAAGGAATGGATATTGCCATTCTCACGGTAGATGCTGTGGAAGAAGGTCTTACCGTTGAAGAGGATGCTACCGAATGGTATGAGTATCTCGGTTACGGCGACGACGGTGCAATGCTGTATATCAGCATGGAAGAAAGTGACTGGTATTATCTCACAAAGGGCTTCGGAATTACCGCAATGACAGATGCGGGAATAGATTACATATCCGAAAAGTTCCTTCCTGCTCTTTCCGACGGTGACTATGCAGGTGCATTCAGAGCATATATCCAGTATACCGACGAGTTTATAACACAGGCAAAAACAGGCAAACCCTACGACGTGGGAAATATGCCAAAAGAGCCCTATGACTTGCCGATGAGCCTTCTCGTTTCAGTAGGCATTGGTCTTTTGGTTTCTCTTATAATAACAAGCATATGGAAAGGTCAGCTCAAGAGCGTTGCGTTCAAGACACAGGCGACAAGTTACTTGAAGCCCGGAAGCCTTAGCATCGCAAACTCCCGTGACTTCTTCCTATACAGAACAGTTGACCGCAGAGAAAAAGAAAATGAATCATCATCCGGTGGTTCTTCAACACACAAGTCATCTTCCGGTGGAACATATGGCGGAAAAGGCGGAAAATTCTAAAAAAAGGAGTTTGCCATGAGTATTGTAGGAAATTGGAAAGTTAAAAAGATTATACACTTCGAAGGAGATGAGCCAAAGCTTATCACCATTGATGAGTTTAATGCTATTCCGGAAGAACAGAAAGACGAAGAACAGGCTCAAATGGCAAGCTTGGTGCTTGATATTACCGAGGACGGAAAACTCACAATGATGATTCCCATTCCGGCTCAAGCAATTGAAGAAGCAAGAGCAGAAGGAGCTGAGGTTACAGACGACGGCTTTGTAATTGCAGACAAATTCGAGTGGCTTAAAAGAGATGACAAGTATTTCTGCCATAACGAAAGCATGGGCACAGATCCAATGCCTCTTGAGTTCGATGATGACGGCTGTCTTGAATTTATGGGTGGAATGCTGATTTTTGAAAAAATTTAACCAATTATCGAAGATATAGCCGATTGTTTCCGTCTGATTATAGTTAAAATATAAAATTAAAAGGAGAAGCTGTTATGAAAAAGTTTTTGGTATTAATGTTAGCAGCACTTATGTGTATTTTCCTTGCCGCTTGCGGTGGCGATAAAACTCCCACACAGAATCCGGAGAATAATAACACGGAAGTAAATACACCCGAAACACCCGATGAACCGGAAGTCCCCGCAGAAAAGAGCTTTGAAGAATTAAAGGCTGAATTTATGTCAAAAACAGCAGAAGACCTTGTAAAGGAATATTTTGCAGATGCGGCAAATCCCACAGCACAGGAATTTGCAAAGCTTTATGAAAATTATGCATTCCTTGATACAAAGGATGACTATGAATTTGACAACGATAATACTATCGTCGCAGCTGTAAAGCTTATAAAGGACAGCGGTGCAAATACTGTAAATGCAGCTAATCAGGAAGTAATAAGCTATCTTATCGGCAGTAAGTATGACCTTGCAAGAGCTTATGCTTACAGACAGCAGTCTACCAACAATATTAGCTCGGATGCCGAAATCTATGCACCTCTTCTCGAAAAGGCTCTTTCCGAAACAGAACCCAAGGTGGTTTATGCAGTGCTTAAGGGACTTCCTCAGTCCTACGGTAACAATGATGAATTCTGGGCATTTGCACTTCCTTTCGCAAAGAGCGAAGATGCAAACCTAAGAAGAGCAGTTACCACTGCATTTGACAGATTTGATATTGAAAGTAAGGATGCGGCACTTGAAGCAGCGATCGCACTTATGAACGATGCGGATGATACAGTAAAGGGAAGTGCTTTAAGATACGCAGGAGAGATCGGCGACGACAGACTTGTGGAAAACTACAAAACGGTTCTTATGGATGAATCTCTTGCAAAGAAGTTCCACGGCAATGCTCTTCTCGGACTTACCGATATCTGGTATGCATATCCTACGCATGATAATACCTCCGAAGCAGCTTACAAGCTCACAATGGAATATTACACAATGAACACAACAAACCCCGACATTCCTTCATGGAACGGTCTTACAGGCATCAAAATGAAGGGTTCGCAGGCAAAATATGATGAATGGAGAGCAAGTGCCGACTACTTTGATGAAAGAGAAGTTGTTAATGCAATGCTTGCTATCGTTGCTGACGCAGAGGCTTCAAAGAATGTAAAGTCAAGTGCCATCGATAACATAGCTTCCTGGGGTACACTTGAGGATGCACAGGCTGCAAAGGCAACAGTTGAAGCATTCCCCGACGACAATAAGGACAAAGCAAGCCTTATCACCAAGTGCGACAGCGCAATCACCAAGCTTTCCAAGTAAATGAAAAAAGCGATGAAGATAATAGTTATAGTCGCCGCAGCTGCCGTAGGTGTTGCAGCGTTATTCGGAGCACTGACTTCCTCAGGCGGTGAAAAATACAGAATGGAATACGACAGTAAGGATCTGTACCGCGGAGCAAAGGACAGCTACAAGGCAGGGCAAAAGGTAACGCTCCACTTTCCGTACGTTGCAACCGACACAAGCTATAGATTTTACCTCAGCGGAAAGGCAATAGATGCGACCTATTCCGATTTCGGCGGATATAAGTTAGAGTTTGTTATGCCTCCGTATGATGCGAAGCTTGAATGTGTGACAAAAAATGACATGGTGTACACTCCTCCTGAAGAAGGCATAAAAGAAACACTTCTTTATGAGTATTACCGTGCAACTTCAGCCGTTGCTGACGGTCACCCCGAAACGTATACCATAGCTCTCTACTATATATCCGAAACAGACGCCGAGGGCAATCAGGAGGACAGAACAGAGCTTCGTGTAACAGAGGTAAAATCCGACGGAACAAAAACAGAAAATGTCTATGATGCAAGGCTCTACGGCTCATATGAGTGTGACCTTATTGCCGACGAATATCATATGCACGGCTGGAACACTATGAGAAATACAATCTCCGAGGATGGCTTGCTCGTTGCAGTAAAATTCAAAACCGGCACAGGATATATCAGAGTATCCAATGAGTGTATGCCCGAAAACGGCAGGGAAGGCATGGGAAAGATCCGTAAGATTCTCGAAGGTTATATGACAGAATAATTACATATCCAAACAAAAAAGTCCTCGGATTGCTCCGGGGACTTTTGTTATATACATTCAATTTTCCGATACTTCGGTTTCGTTTGAGAGATTGGCATAGTAAAGAAGCTGTTTTCTTGATGAAACACCGAGCTTCTGATAAATATTCTTGTTGTGGAATTTAAGGGTGTTTTCCTTTATGCCTACAGCTTCTGCCGTTTCCGCAGTGCTTTTTCCCGAAACGTAGAGGTCGAATATTTTTCTCTCGGTTACCGTAAGAAGCGAAATACCGTCGCAGAAACGCTTATACTCGTCTATCGGCTCTTCGGTTGTTTCTTCTGTTTCTGTATTTGCGGTCGTAGTTTCCGCTGCTTCTGTTTCTTTTACAGCTTGAGGAACAGGTATCTGTTTCGTTTTGAGCGAAGCCTCCGATTCTGTATTCGCCGTATGCTCCTGTACCTGAAGCATTATGTACAGCATAAGTAAAAACAGCTCGGTTATTATATAAGTGATGGAAAGAAACTCAAATTCAATGTCAATGATCTGTTCGATTCCCCATACGGCGATGTTGCCGAGTGTAACAGACGCAAGAAGCGTTGCATGGGAAGCCGAGGTTATTCTTCTCTTGATCATTGCATATATGATAATTCCTATCATTATTGCAAAATACAAAAGCAGATACAGCGCATAGACTCTGTGAAGCGGACCGTATTCCTTGACAAGCGTTGTAAGACCGTCGGTTATGTCTATTGTTACCGATTTGTAATAGCAATTAAGGTAGCCCGGTGTTGCCGCAATAAGAAAGACGATGCAGGTTATGGGTAAAAGGGTTGCCGTTGCAATCTTTCTATATCCTGTCTTGCACACGTTCATTATTGTCATAAGCATACATAGCGGCAGAAATGCCGAACCGAGGTATGCTATTCTGTTGGCAAGAAGAGCTTCGCCGAGCGTTTTTGAAATAGACAGACATAAATATCCGCCGTTTATTATGAATACCGAAAAATACAGAAGTAACATCCATATTTCCTTTTTCTTCATTGCACAGCAGTATCCTATCGCAATAATAAGCGACAATACGGTGGTTGCCGCATAAATGATTGATATACTTGACATTGTTTCACCTTTAGTTTTCTCCGTTAAGTACCCATTTTTCGTCATAGCCGAATTCAAGGGCAATAAGCTTTGCCAGGACAGGAGATATTTTTTTGTTGGCATTCTCACGGGAACGCCCATTTGTCGTGAGAATATATATATAGTTTTCGGTAACACCGAGACGGGCTGCAAATTCACGCTTTGTGATTTTTTGTTCGCTTATTATTTTGTTCAGTCGGTCGGCAAGTGTCATTATATTTTACCTCCGTTATCCTGAGTATAAAGTGCGGCGTACCTTAACATTTGCTTTCTTGAGGAAACACCAAGCTTTTCGTAAATGTTGCCATTGTGAAATTTAAGTGTACTTTCCTTAATGCCCGTTATTTCAATAATTTCTTTAGCTGTTTTCCCTGCAAGATACATTTCAAAAATATTACGTTCAGATTTGGTCAGTGTCTTAATGCCTATGGCAAAATTTTCGTAATCCTCGGGATTTATCTCGTTTTTGCGAGAATATGACAATTTTTCAATTTCGCCCTGTACCCTTGCAAGCTCGGTTTCGGCTTTTTCCTTTTCCTCCGAAAGCTCCTCGTAGGCGATTTCGTATTCCTTGTCCTTATCCGAAAGAAAACCAAAAAGGTCGCTGATTTCCAAAAATCTTGAATCGGATTGGGAATGTTCAAACCTTCTTATTTGTTCAAGGCCTTCCATTATCGGCTTCATAAAACGTTTGCTTAAGATACGGCATAGCGATATGGCGAAAGAGGAAAGAAGTATTAAGAATACAACAATCTGTACAGCATTTGTGGAGACAGCCTTGTCAAAATCCTTTTTCGGCATCATGACAAGAAGCACATTTTTGCCCTCTGTGTCATACTCGGGTGAGCCTGCAAGCCCTATATATATTTCGTTTTCTGTTTCGAACACCAAAAGTCCGTCATCAGCCTTACTGATTTTTATATTACCTGCAGGAGGAAGAAAATATCCGTCCTCGGTTCCGCAAATCATCGCATTGTCGGCACTGATGTTGTCTCTTGATGTCAGCCACAGACACATTAGATGCTCAAGAATTGTAGACTGTGCGTGCTTCATTTTGAAGGCGTGCTCGCTTATCTCAAAGCCGCATACTCCAACAACATTACCGCCGGTTCCGAGAATCGGTACCGTCAGCAAAGTCGCATTTTCGCTTGTTCCGGGAATAGTTACAATATCTGTGAAATTGTATGCTGCTTCAAGGGGAACATCCGGAGCAATTTTAAGTATCTCTTCGTAATCAGGAAACAACCTCGTATCAAATTCAAGCTGCCATTTTCTGTGAGGCATAACCGATGCTTCTTTTCCTATAGCGGCATCACCTCTGAAAAGAAGAAGTGTTTCGTCGGATAAGTTCTGTGAGCCTCGCTGAACATAAAGACCGGATCTTGAATGTCCATCCTTGTTTGAATTGCTGTTTACGGTAGTATCCAGCATAATGAAAATGCCCGAGCTTTCCGATTTGAGAATTTCATCTTTTAAAAGATCAAGAAGCAATCTTTGTATATCTGCAATATGCTCGGGAGAGTCATCAAGATCTTCGAAATCCAGTCCATTTGTTCTCAGATAGTGTGACAGTATTCTTGAGGCTTCTGATGAAAGGTTTGCAGCTCTCATTGCAAGCTCCTCGTGATGTGAGGTGATTTCCTTTTCAAAAACCTCCATCTGAAGCTTTAAAGTATTTGCAAAAGTATCAGAGGGCTTTGCAAAGGTTCCGAGCATAATCATTCCAAAGGCGATTACAACGAGTATTACGACAGTCAGAATCATCATATATACGAACAGACTGTCTCTCATTTTCAGCTTCCCTTTGGAAAGAAACCTGGAAAAACGCATATTCTCCTCCGTTTAATCTACCGAATTTAATTTACCGAAGTAAACATTTTCCATATCGCTTCGGCAAGGGCTTCGGAATTTTCATATAAATCGGGATTACGCTGTCCGATACGGACATCACCGTAAAAATCATACACCTTAGTGTAATAATCGGGGAAATTGGGCTCGGTTACCGCAGTGCAATTCTCTGCTGTATGTCCGAGTGCTTCATAAAGACTTTTGTATCCCTCATCCTTGAATTCGTAAGCTTTAATCTTATTAAAGGCGTCCTTTTTTATCGGCATATATCCTGTTTCCGAAACGAAAGCGAGATTTCTGTCGCTCTCTGTGAGCCATTTCACAAAAACTGATGCAGCTTCAGCCTTTTGAGTGGTGGTTTTGCAGCAAGCAAGTCCTACACCTGCCTGGGTAACAAGATTCTTGCCGTTTCCTGCCTGCGGAAGAGGAAGTACCTTAAGATTCATAGGCTCGTTTGTATTGTCGGGGTATGTGATTGTATCATTATAGTAAAGAATTGAAGCGCTTGAGCCGATACCGCAGGCAACCTCGCCCGTCATGACCTGGGTGTTTGAATAAAGATCGGATACCATAATGTGTCCCTTGGATATGGATGAAGCAAACTTCATAAAGCAGTCCTTAAAGGTTTCATTTGAGTAGTCGTACCAGCCGTCCTTATAAAAATCGTCAGCGCCTTGCGACATTGCGTAAAGCTCGATACAGCGCAAAGGATAGTCTACCGCACAAAAAGCCTTGCCGCCCGACCATTCATGATATTTTTCCGCCGCTTCAAAGAAGCCGTCCCATGTGGAAAGAGTTTCGTATGTAACACCGGTGTCAGCAGAAAAACGCCCGAATACACCGTCTGCCATAAAGAGAAGATGTGTGGATTTTGATACCGGGAATACCGCAAGGCTGTCGTCAACCATTCCGTCCGCCAGAAACTCCGGTACGATCTGTGAAAGCTCTTCCTGCGTGAACCGCTCGTTCCAGTTTACAAGGTTATCCTTGCCGAGAGCCTCTGCGTTGTTATTGTGACAGAAGAACAAATCGGGCATTTCCGGAGCACCGGGATGACCGGTCTGTGCATCAAGTAATTCCGGTCCTACTTCGGATGCGTTTGTCATAGAAGTAACATTTATGATTATTCCTTTTTCGCGACCTACTGTCTGATTGAACTCATTTACAAGCAGGTTCATTGGTGAGCTTGCCTGCTCGCCGTATACATGCCACAAGGTAAGAGTTACAGGATCATTAGGTGACAGCTCTGACTTTTCACCGCAACCTGTTATGCATCCGAGCATTGTCAAAGAAAGCATTAAAACTGCAAGTATTTTCTTCATTTTTCCTCCTTCGGGCAGTGTAGCCACCCATTTCCCATACTTTTTCCCATACCTTTTTTCAAAAAAACAAAATTATTTTTATATTTTCCTAAACTTTCTGGTGTTTAGTCGGGGGACAAATCCGAGAAAATATATATAATTACAATTGAAAGAATGCATAAGGGAGGGAACACATCTTGATTTCAGATAGTAAGAGCCGAGAGGGGCTTGCATGATATGTAATATCATACAAAGGAATATCACTTTGGCGCTTCTGCTATTTCTTAGTATTATATCACATTATTTTGATTTAGTCAAGACAAGCGCTACGCAAACATTTGTAAAACTTTTTTGTGAAAAAGATAAAATAAACGAAAAGGAGATTTCATTATGAAAAAAACAAGCAAAATACTTGCGGTTATTATCGCAGTAATTTCAATCACCTGCCTTATGGCGATATCGGCAAGTGCGGCGATTAGCTGTTCATCCTATTATGTTTTTATGAATGAAACCGAAAACTATAAGGTCGGACAGATTGCCAATATTCCGGCATCGCGTTACACGGCAGATCTTGCATCAAGCGATTATGGCGTACAGAATACTTACACATATTCTTTTAGCGATTCGTCAATGGTTAAAGTAAGTGGTGAAAAGGTTACCTTTGTAAAAGAAGGCACGCTGACTCTTACTATCAAGCACAACCAAAAGTTTGAAAGAACCGGCAAAACTTCATCACATACCGATACAATAAAAATAAATGTATCAACGGAGCCTATTCAGACAACCAACATCAAGCTTGATTCCGGTGCGTTCTCAGGCGGCAAGGAATTTCCTGCATTTACAGTTGTAAATGTTGAAAACTGCTATGTTGAGGAAGCAACCTTCTACAAGGAAATGGCTGACTACTACGTTGGCGACAAGCTTCCCAGCTATCGTGCAGGAACAACTATTGATTTAGTCCGTATCACGCTTAAGCCAAAGGAAGGATATTTCTTCGGTTGGGGCGGTACAAACGACGGCAAGAGCTATGAAAGCAATGTTTACACGATTGAGTATAAGGGCAAAAAGTATAAACCCTATGTAGTACACGATCAATCAAAGAGTGAAATGGAAGTATATGTCTCGGTTACCTTCGAAGAAGGTGAAATCTACGCAACAACCTTCAAGGACCTTGACGCACCTTATCACTGCGGTCCGCTCGACAAGACCGTTACGACAAATAGCGATGTTGAGCTCGTAAGCGTAAAATATACAATGTTCAACAAAGAGCTTACAGAGTTTAAAAAAGGTGACACGGTTGGAATTACCGTAAGAGTAAAGTCTAAGGATCCGAAAAACACCTTTAATGCAAACGGCTACGCATACTGGATGGAACAGAAGATGAACAGCGTAAACACAAAGCTCATCAGTTCCACAGAAGCGGAATACACCTTCACATACAAGGTTGACGCGATTGACAGTCAAACAATCAAATGGGCTGATTTCACAATGCCCGGCGTATTTGCAGGCGAACCTCTTCCGACAAACGCGTTTTCCGCAACAGACGGTATCGTAGTAAAATCAGTTACATGGACACCGAATGATGCAAAAGCCGATGCAAACAAGGAATATACAGTAAAAATTGAGTTTGGCAAGAAAGATGAATTCGTATATGCCGATGATTTTGCAGAACAGGGCGTTGTAAGCATAAACGGAGAAAGAGCAAAATTTGTGAATGAAACATCATCTGGCGGCGGCGTAAAAGGAAAGTTTGAAACAAAAAAGTATTATGCAGAAGCAACTTTCAAGCCTACGGTTGTGGTAAACGCAGGAACAACAGGCACGACAACCGAAACCGTAACCGGAACTGTAAACGGTACGTATGTATCCGGAACAGTCGTATCCGGTACAACAACCCCCGAATTCAGAATCGACATAACTTACAATAACAAAGAGGTCACAGCCGAAAAGGGCGAAAAGGTGATCCTTGACTTCACACACAATATGGATCTTATGCTTTGCAGCAACATCAATTATCAGTGGTACAAGGCAGAGGGACCCGTTTACGGCACAGGCGAAATGGTTGAGGGCGGTCACGAGAAGCAGCTTGAAGCTCACACCTACGAGGTGGGCACAGATTACTATTACTGCATTATGACCTGCAAATTTGATGATTCAGAGTACACCTCCGATTTCTCGGAGTCTCCCATTGTAAAGGTAACCGTAACCGAAAGTACGGCAAAGGACTTCAAGGTATTTCCCGTGGGCGAAACGGAAATTGTAACAAAGGACGGCGACTTCACTCTCAAGCTCGGCGTTGAAGGACAGGGTAAGCAGGATGTAACTTATGTATGGCGTCCCTGCAACGAAGACGGAAGCTTTGATGCAGAGGATTACAAATATTACGTGATAGGCGAAACCGATACTCTTAACTATTACATAAATGTCAACGAGGTAAACGTTCCCCACTACTTCCTCGGTGCGGCAAGCATCTACGGCGGCGACGGCAGCGTAATATTCAAGGTTACCTACGTTCCCGAATATGAAGAAGACGATGAAGAATATCCCGAAGAAAAGTTTAACCTTGTTGCAGACGGCAAACAGGAAATCATAATTTACTCATGGGAAGAAAAGGTTACGCTTAAGGCAAAGGTAACAGGAACAGAGAAGCTCGCAGACTTCCAGTGGTTCAGATGCGACAAGGAAGGAAAAACAATCGGAGCACCGTTAAGCATGGGTGATAGCGTCACAGTAGGTCCTATCCCCAAGGAAGATATGATGACACCCTATTATTACAGATGTACTGCAATGATAGGTAATACGGCAAAGTCTATTATCTTTGAAGTGCTCCTTGCTCCCAAAGGTGTTGAAGAAGAATATGTATTCCCGTTCACAGATGTAAAGGAGACAGATTGGTTCTACGATGCAGTTGCAGGTGCAAACCAGATGGGACTTATTAACGGTAAGTCTGCTACAATATATGCACCCGAGGATAATATGACATACGCCGAAGCAGTAAAGCTTGCAGTGTGTATGAACATTCTTTACAACGGAGGAAATCCTGCAGAAGATATAAAGAACGGTACAGATGTATGGTTCAGCACATATATGACGTATGCACTCGACAACGGCATCATCGATGAGGACCTTACACCTAAGGCAGACGAAAATATAACGAGAAAAGAATACGCTTATATTTTCTCAAAGGCACTTCCCGCAGAAGCGTTTGCGGAAAAGAACGAGATTCCTTCAGGCTCTATCCCCGATGTAAAAGAAGAAAAGCTTGCGCAGGATAAGGCAATTTACACCTTTTACAGAGCAGGTATCCTTGCAGGCGTTGATGTAAAAGGAACGTTCAAGCCTTCCGACAACATTAAGAGAAGCGAGGTTGCCGCAATTCTTATTCGTATGATGGATCCAAGTGCAAGAGTTTCAGCTCCCAAGGAGCTTGGCAAATAAATCTGTTTAAGGAGGAAAAATTTATGTCAATTTTTGATAAGCTGTTTAACAAGGCTGCAAATGCCGCAACAGGTGCTGTAAAAAGTGCCGTAAGTAACGCAGGAAACAAAAAGGAAGAGTTTACATTTGCAAAGCTCCCCGAAAGTCTTGACGAGCTTAAGGCTCTTCCGGAGGCAAAGCTTGATGATCCTTACAAGACAGCCGCGCTAACAGTAGTTGCACTTTGCGTATACGCGGCAGACAAGAACATCGGTATCGAGATGCTCAACTTCCTTAAAGGTCCGAGACCTCTTTCCAATTACGAAATCTCGTTCATTGACGACAGACTTCGTGACAAAAAGACCTACGTTCCTTTCTCTTATTTCAAAGGTGCAACACCGGAAAATGACTATACACCCGATGAGCCCTATTCTATTACTGTAGAAAGCAATCCCTACTCGGATGCAAATCAGGGTTACAAGAAGCTGATAATCAAAAGCAGTGGTGCTGATACACCCAGAGAAGTACAGCTCAGAATGAAGGGCGACGGTCAGTGGCTTTTGTGGGAGCAGTTCTTGCTTCCCGACATCCGCAAGCCAAAATCCGCAGACCCCTGGGCATAACCTCGGATCAAAGGTGATTGATTTATGAAAAGAATCGGCAATTTCTTCGCCTGCCTGCTTTTCAATATGTTGATCAACTTAGAATGGACAATCCCGGCGTGGATTTTACTTGCAATGCACTTTATTTTCGGCTGGAAACTGCTTTGGTTCTGGATAGCACTCGGTGTCTGGCTTTTAAGTATCATTCTTTGGATGGACATTATAAGCTGGGCTTCGAGTTGCTCGGGACCTGACAAACCAAAAGAAAATAAGAATCCATACTCGGTTGGACAGATAAAAGAAAACGAAAAAACAGGCGAATAATACGCTTATAAACAATAATTTCAAATAACGAAAGGAGTTCATTATGGGACTTATTAAAGCAGGAATGGGTGCCCTTGGCGGCACACTCGCAGATCAGTGGAAGGAGTTTTTCTACTGCGATGCAATAGATAATGATTTACTTATGGTGAAGGGACAGAAGCGTACAGGCTCTCGTTCCTCCAATACAAAGGGCGAGGACAATATTATTTCCAACGGCTCACTTATTGCGGTTGCTGACGGTCAGGCAATGATGATTGTTGAGCAGGGCAAGGTTGTGGAATTCTGTGCAGAACCCGGTGAATTTACATACGATACCTCGACAGAACCCTCAATTTTTGCAGGTAACCTTGGCGACAGTATAAAGGAAACCTTCAAGACAATCGGTAAGCGTTTTACCTTCGGTGGCGACACAGCCAAGGATCAGAGAGTTTACTACTTCAATACAAAGGAAATTATGGGCAATAAGTACGGAACGGCAACTCCCGTTCCCTTCAAGGTAGTCATCAACGAGCAAATGGGGCTCAAGCTCTCGGTTGACGTAAGATGCAACGGTGAGTATACCTACAAGATGACAAACCCCCTGCTGTTCTACACAAACATAGCAGGTAACGTTTCCGGCTCCTACGAGAAATCCGAGTGGGAGGACATCCTCAGAAGCTCTCTTCTGGATGCTCTTCAGCCCGCTCTTGCAAGCGTTGCGGCACAGAAGATAGAATACTACGAGCTCCCTGCACACACATTTGAGATCAGAAACGCTCTTACCGAGGTGCTCAAACCCGACTGGACAGAAACAAGAGGTATCGAGCTTGTAAAGCTTACAATCAATTCACTTTCTATCCCCGAAGATCAGAGAAAGAAGATTACAGAGTGGGAAGAAAACGCAATGACCACCAATCCCATGATGGCAGGCTCACGTCTTGTAGGAGCACAGGCAGATGCAATGCGTACAGCTGCTGCAAACGAAAACGGCGCAATGCAGGGCTTTATGGGCATGGGTATGGCAATGAACGCAGGCGGCATGAATGCGCAGAACCTCTTCTCTATGGGTCAGCAGCAACAGCAGCCTCAAGGAACCATACATCCCGCTCCCGCAGCACCTGCGCAGAACGGCTGGAAATGTGCCTGCGGAGCGACTGCTACCGGAAAATTCTGCCCGGATTGTGGAGCCAAGAAGCCCGAGCCCGTAGCGGCTGAAGGCTGGACCTGCTCCTGCGGTGCGGTGAACAAGGGCAAATTCTGTCCCGAATGTGGAGCTAAAAAGCCTGCGGGTGTTCCTCAGTACAAGTGCGACAAATGCGGCTGGGAGCCCGAAAAGGGTACTACTCCTCCCAAGTTCTGCCCCGAGTGCGGAGACCCCTTTGATAACGGCGATATCGTTTAAATAAAATAGTCTCCCACAGTGTTTTCGCTGTGGGAGAGCAAAGCATAAAAAGGAGACTGCATAGTGAGCAATAACAACATTAACTATGAATCCTCGGAAATTCAGGTAATGTCAGAAGAAAAAACTTCTGCATACAAGCTGTGGAAAACGGTAAATGAATATCTTGGCGGAAATACTATGTTTTTCTCGTTTAGCGAACAGTCAAAGTACACCTATGAGGACTTTGTAAACTACATCGGTGTTGATGCGAGCAACTATTTCTTTGACACAAAGAATAATGCGAGAACATACACCTGGATCGCAAAGGACAATGAAACCGCTAAATTTTCTGCGCTGTTCACCGATAAGGATAACGACGGAAAATGGACACTGAACTTTTCGGGTTCCACCAACCTTATGACAGAGCCGGAAAAACCAGAGGATGAACCTGCAGAAGAATCAGAAAACACATCCGAAAAGACCACGGCAGAGGATATCAATGTTGATGAAATATTGAACGGGCTTAAAGAAGAGCTGAAGCTTGATTTTGATTCAAGCGAAATAAACGCTTCGGGGCTTGCAGGCTCCCTTATAGCTCTTATGGGCGCAGGTCTTTTTGCGGCAGGTCTTTCAACCATGGCAGGCGGCGATCTGTCAAAAACGGCGACACAGACGGATCTATCATCTTCAGAGCCGCAGAAAATTTGTGACCAAATGACTACCTCCGAGGTGTTGAAAAAGACTCACGCCGAATGGCTTGAAGGCAAATACGTTTTCAAGGGTACGGCATACGAGCTTCTTACCTACGAGCATTTCAAGGACAAAATCGGCTGTGAAGCAACGGTTTATTATTACGACAAAATACAAAACGCCCGTGTTTATACCTGGCTTTCGCAGGATGATAAAAACTATTCACTCTGCGTATGGTTTAAACAGAAGGGCGAGACGTGGAATCTCTATATGATTCCTCCACAATAATCATTATTAAGAAAGGCTCATAACAATGAAAAGAGTTGGAAAACGATTAGTAGGATTGTTGTTGGCTGTGCTGATGATTGTTTACGTGCTCCCTATAAACGTTTTTGCGTGGAGCAACAAGTCACACGCCAACAGCGCAAACATTATTTTGCTGGAGGAAGAACGTTCTGCAAAGCAGAACGCCGGACAGGCAAACGTTACGGTTCGTGCTCCCTACGACGGAGATGAAACAAGCGACACTTATTCATACAAAATGCCGCAGGAATTTCAGGATGCAATTTTCTCATATCCCGATGCATTCCGTGCAGGCTCTTTAGGACCTGATTTTTATCCCGATCTTATAGCCGGTCAGATGATTATCCATCCTTATGAGGAAGGTGTGTCTTCGGGCGAATGGATTACAGTGCTGTGCGACTCGTTAAATATGTTGCCAAAGGAATGTGAGGCCCGCAAGGAAGCACTTGCATTCACACTCGGATGTATGCTTCACTACTGCGGAGATCTTTTTGGTCATGACTTTATCAACACTTTTTCGGGTGGATCTTTCCCTGCAGTAATGGATGTTTTAAGTGAAGTTGTGAACCTTAACTATTCAGGTGAAAATCTTAATAATGTTATCAGCCATATGTCCTCTGAAAGCTACATGGACAAATTGGTGAACCATGACTTCTATGACAGTATCGGGTATCTTGAAGTTGATGCTCCCGATAGATTTGTTGCCGACGCATGGATAGGAAACGGCAGTCTTTACAGCGGTCACACAAAGCTTTATGATGAATATGCCGAGCTTCCGCCTCACTTTGAATATCTTATTGACTGGCGTACAGAGCTTTACAACGAAGCAAACGAATGGAGAGACAATCCGGATCCCATCATTTCAGCTGCGGCTACAAAATATCTTGACCGCTGGGTTGAGGATCAGGACAAGGCAATTTATGCACTTGTAGAGACCTTTGACAAAATTGCCGCAAGACTTGTTGCGGAAAAGCATCCTGATTTGCTTACCGTTCTTAAAGAGGAAATTAAGGCATGGGGCTTGGAATACGGTATTTATATTACAGGTGTTCCTGACTGGATGATTGACTTCCCGATGGCAATCGACGATTTCCTTGAAATGCTTGATCTTGATTTGATCGACCTTGACGAATTGATTGAAGAGCTGATTGAGGAAGCCTTCCTTAACTACATGGGTATACCCAGCGAGGAAGAATTAAAGGAAAAGATTTTAAACAGACTTTCAGACCCCTCTAAGCAGCTTGACAGCTCCTATAACCCTTATATGCAGGGAGAGGACAATTTCAAGGAATTCAAGCAGTATATGGATAAGTATGCCGAAGAGCAGAGATTACTTAGCGGAAGCTCTCTCAGCAGTATTATCAACGACAATGACAGCGGCGCTCTTGACAATGTCATTGATTCCGACTTTGAAGCCTTCTATAACACAATGGCTATGTTCAAACTCATACTTATGGGGCCTGACAACTTCAAGACCTTTGTAAAAGAGCTTTCCGGAAAGACTCCGACGGTTTACAACAGTCAGAAAACAACATATGTTGCAGCTACCGGCGTTGAGCTTGAAATATCTACCTCAGATCTTGTCAATGCAGGAACAGATGATGATATTTATGCGGTAATTGTCAAAGATTACGGCAATGGTCAAAAAGGTCGTCTTCAGTACAAGCTGCTTGACAAGTCTTACTACAATGACTTTGAAGCAGGTGACAAGGACAAGTATTTTGTTGAATTTCCGGAACCCGTAAGACTTGACCGACTTGATGTTTATATTGAGCAGAAGGACAACGGCACAGCAGGAGATTTCTGGAAATGTGATAATATCTCCATTACTCCCATGCATTTAGGTGTTGCTCTGACCGACCCAATTAGTGTTGGAGGCAACCACGATATGGACTCTGACAGACAATGGAAGCTCGGATTCCAGGAGGCACTGAATGCAAAAAATAATAAGGATACCAAAACACAGAATGTTACAACCCTTAAGGTACGCATAAAAACAGGCTCGGGTACTTACCCCGGTACAGACTCGGATGTTTATCTCGAAGCGTTTAACGGCTCAACAAATGAAGTATGGAAATCCGTATTGCTTGATAAGCCCGCCTATAACGACTTTGAAAAGGGCGATGATGACGTATATATCGTTCCTGTTACAAAGTACAACAAGTCCACCGGAAAAACAGAGCCTATTCCGCTTGACAAGCTTATCTTCAGAATGAATAACACCGGAAGCGACGAATGGTATCTCTACGAAATGTGGATAACACCCTATAACGGCAATATTCAGCTGACAGATACAATTCATTTAGTACCTGATAACCATCTTGAAGATGAATATGTCCAGTATGACCTCAGCTCGCTTGTAAAAGACAGCAATTACAGAAAGATAGGTTCTGCACCGATGCTTTCTTACAAAACCTCTCTTGACGATGGCCTTATTAAATATGTAAAGAGCATCGACGGTGCTGCACAGTGGGTGGACAACGACAATCCTCTCTGGAAAGATGCAACTATCCGTAAGAAAGTATTCTTCAAGGTTTTCAAGGGATTCCGTCCTGAGATAAATTACACGGGTACAAGGTCTGCGGATTATAATAAGCCTGTTGATATAACTTTTACATTTGATGCTTTTTGGAATGGTGTGCGCCGGGAACGAAGAGATAATGTCCGGGATATTGCAAAAATGTCCCCGATTGACGGCGTTGCCAAGGTTTACTTTGTCAATGCAAAGGGTATCACAGTAAGCAGTACACAGAAGACAATTTCAAATAATAAAGTAGTTTTAGACGACTATGTCGATTCTAAGCTGTTACCCGGAGTTTATGATGTAAAGATTATTTACAACGCAAGCGAAAGCAATCCGATGTATGCTGATACGGAAAAGACATTCTCCAAAGCATTGACAATAGAAGGCATAGGCAGTGCAATAACAACACTTACTGCAAATGACGTGACTACCCCTATTATCGGAAATCTTCCTGTAAACGTTGCAACTACCGTAATCAAGGGTGCGGGCATTACAAAGATTGTATGGCAGTACTATGATAACAACAAAGCAGAGTGGTACGTTATGCCTGAAGGATCTGTATTTGAGAAAGGCAAGCGTTACCAGGTAACACTTCGCTTTACCGCTAACAGCGGCTACGTATTTGCAAATACTGCATCCGAAATGACCGCCTTTGTCAACGGAACCAAGGCAGAAGTTGAAACTACAGTTTACAGCAGCAGCGAATGCTTTGCGAATATGGAGTTCGTTCCCATTGAGAAGCCTGCATTCACCGTACAGCCCAAGGGCGGAGAGATAAAGACAGGTGAAAACCTGACAGTAACATGGCAGACAAGCTTTACACCCGTGAAGCTTTCTCTGACAAGAGAAGGTATGACAAGATCGGTGGCACTTGATGCAACCGCTACAAGCTACAAATTCACATCTGCACACGAAAAAGCATATACAATTACCGCTTACTATTCTGACAGTGAATACATAGTCAGCGAGCCTTTCTATATTACCGAAGCATACACTAATACATTTGTGGATGTGGAAGATTCCAACTGGTACTACAGCGATGTACTCTATGCAGTCAGACTCGGTCTTGTAAACGGCAAGTCTAAAACAGAATACAAGCCCGAAGACAATCTTACATACGCAGAAGCAATAAAGCTTGCCGCTTGTATGCATCAGTTATACACAACAGGTAAGATAACCCTCAAAAACGGTGACCCATGGTATCAGTCCTACGTTGATTACTGCGTAGATAACGGTATCATCACAAAAGAGTACAACTACGATGAAAATGCAACCAGAGCAGGCTATATGGTGATTTTTGCCAACGCACTTCCCGACGAGGCGCTTGAGGAAGTAAACAATGTTCCCAACAATTCAATTCCCGACGTACCTATGATGCGTGCATTTTCATCCGGCGTTTACAAGCTTTACCGTGCAGGTATTCTTCAGGGTTCGGATGCCGAGCGCAACTGTAAGCCTCTTGATAACATCAAGAGAAGCGAGGTTGCAGCAATTCTTGCACGTATGATGGATAAAACCAAGAGGGTTAAGTTTAGTTTAGGCGAAGAAGAGCCGGAGGAAGTAAATGCTCTTGCAATAAAGACACAGCCTGTAAATGTAAGTGCTAAAACAGGCGACGCTGTAAGCTTTACAGTAGAAGCAGAAGGCGGTAAGGCTCCCTACACATATAGCTGGCAGGTGAGAGATTACTATGAAGATTGGGAAGAAGTGGCAGTAAGCTGGATCGCAAGTGCAAAGCAGGAAACTCTTTCCTTCAATGTACATCAGGAGGAATTTGAAAACGAATATCGCTACCGTTGCGTAATTACAGATTCAAACGGCGATAAAGTAATCTCAAAAGCTGTTAATGTTACAAAAAAATCCTCCGGTGGTGCAAAGAATAAATTCGAACAGGCAGATAAGGAAGAGCTTAAAAACGAAGAGTTCCTTATGTATGTTGAGGATGTATTCTACGTTACCGGCAGAAATGCCGTGGTTGCAACCGGACGTGTGATAAAGGGCAAGGTAAATACGGGCGACAGTATCATAGTTATTTCTAAAGACGGCAAAATGACAAAAGCAACCGTTGCAGGAATCGAAATGTTCCGTAAGCTTTTAGACAGTGCCGAAAAAGGTGATAATATTGGATTGCAATTCGGTCCTGAAATTGACAAGACCATGGTAGCACGCGGCGACTCTGTTGTAAATGCCAAGACAAATTATATGGTAAGCGATACTCTTGTGGGAACGCTCACACTTATTACCGAAGAAGAAGGCGGCAGAAGAACAGCCATTTCCGACGGCTATTCTCCTCAGTTCTATCGTAATGGCACCGACATTACAGGCGTAATTTCAGGAATCGGCACTATGAATCCCGGTACAACAAAGGAAAATGTTACTGTAACCTTTAAGAATTTCAAAGGTGTGTTCTATATCGGTCAAGAGATAACCGTCAGGGAAGGTGGCAGAACATACGGTACATTTACTGTTAAGGAAAAACGCTGAAATTAAAAGCAGGGCGGTATCATTTCGGTATCGCCTTGCAAAGAAAACTAACAGGAGGATATTATGAAAAGAATTACATCTCTGTTTCTTGCACTCGTAATGTGCATAACAGCATTTGCTTTCACAGCAAGTGCCGCCGAAATCAAATTTAACGATGTAAAAGAAACCGACTGGTTTTACGGTGACGTAATGAGCGCTGTTGATATGGGACTTATCAACGGTAAGGGAGAAGGAGTATACGCTCCCAATGATAACCTCATATACGCAGAAGCTGCAAAGCTCGCTGCTTGTATGCATCAGCTTTATATGGAGGGTGTTGTAACACTCAAAAACGGTACTGCAAACTGGTATGATACCTACGTTGATTACTGCGTAGATAACGGTATCATCACAAAAGAGTACAACTACAATGAAAAAGCAACCAGAGCCGGCTATATGGTGATTTTCGCTCACGCTCTTCCCGATGAAGCACTTAAAGCAGTAAACAATGTTCCGGACAACTCGATTCCGGATGTTCCTACTTCAAGTGCTTACTCACCTGAAGTTTACAAGCTTTACCGTGCAGGTATTCTCCAGGGCTCTGACGAAATTCACAGCTGCAAGCCCCACGAAAACATCAAGAGAAGTGAAGTTGCGGCAATTCTCTCCAGAATGATGGACGATACAAAGAGAGTTAAGTTCTCTACGGGCAAGGAAGAACAGAAACCCGAAGAGCAGAAACCCGAAGAGCAGAAACCCGAAGAGCAGAAACCCGAAGAAACAAAGCCTCTTGCAATTAAGACACAGCCCGTATCTGTTATGGTAAACGTAGGCGAAACAGCCGAGCTTAAAGTTGAAGTTGAAGGCGGCAAAGAGCCATACACATATCAGTGGCAGAAGACTGTTACAATTACAAAATCGGTTACATCCGACTTTGTGGATGAAGAAGGTAAATATGAAGGTGCAAAAACTGATACGTTTAAAATAACGTTGGCATCGGCCGGCTCAATCAAAGCCATATCCTGTAAGATTACCGATGCTGAAGGCAACACTGTAACAAGTGAAGTGGCAACGCTCACCTTTGTTGGAGAGGAAGAGAACAAAGAGACCGAGGAAGATTCTTCTGCTTCCGCAAGACCTTCCTCACCAACAAAGCCTACCACCTCAATAGCTCTTGCAATCAAGACACAGCCCGAGGGTACCACAGTAAAGACTGGTGAATCGGCAACGCTTTCGGTTACAGCGGAAGGCGGTAAAGCTCCATACACATATCAGTGGGAGTATTATGCAAGATACAAAAAATCCGCTTCGTGGTCAAAGATAGATTCCGCAACGGAAAATGAAGTATCCGTAAGTCAGGTAAGTGCAGGAAATGTTAAATATCGCTGTGTAATCACCGATGCGGAGGGGGCTTCCGTTACATCCGAAGAATGTACAGTAACATGGGAGGACAACGGCTTCCTTATGTATGTTGAGGATGTATTCAGTATTCAGGGCAGAGGTACCGTTCTTACAGGCAAGATCACCTACGGTGAGATAAAGACAAACGATACGGTATATATCGTATCTGCCGACGGCACAAAGACGGAGGCTGTTGTAACGGCGATCGAAATGTTCAATAAGATCATAGATGAGGCATCTGCAGGCGACAACGTCGGACTTCTTGTTCCCTCTGTTGAAAAGACAGCCGTAGCAAGGGGCAACGCTCTTATAAAGGCTGATTCCGATTATAAAATCACTACTACCGTTATCGGTACACTTACACTTCTTTCCAAGTCAGACGGCGGACTTTCAAGCAAGATAGAAAGCGGATATCAGGCACAGTTCTATTATGCTTCCTACGACGAAACAGGTACAATAACACTTCCCGCCGAAGGACTTGAGCCGGGCGCAACTCTTGAAGATGTCAAGGTCGTACTCAAGGATAAGCTTCCCAGATTCCTCGGTCAGACCTTTGAAATTAAAATTGCAGGCAGAAAGATAGGTATCTTTACGGTAACAGAGGTCAAATCTTTATTCACAAGACCCTCCACAACAACAAGACCCTCCACAGCAAGACCTTCCACAACAAGACCTTCTGCTACTCCCACTACCTAAGAATAACAAATCATAGCAAGGAGTGTCCTTTTGGGCACTCCTTGCCGCAAGGCAGAATGAAGAAAAAATGAAAAACATAAAGCGTTTTCGTTTTTTCTGTGTCCTGCGTTGATAGGAAAACGAATACTTGAAAGGAATGGGAAATTCATGAAAAAACTATGCCTTATGCTTGCTACGGCTCTTATTACAATATTTTTTGCAGGGTGTAACGACACGCCGGATATTAAGCCTGATGAAAATCCCGACAACACCCCTGTAATAAGTGTGGAAAATAACAGCGGTTTCGGACTTATATCACTTTCCAAGTGTCAGCGGTTTGATGCCGATTGGGGCGAAGAACAACCTCTTCGCATGGTAAAATGGCAGAATATCAAGCTCTCGGACGAGGATGCTGAAAAGTACCCCGAGCTTAGCGATGCACTTGCTGCATTGAATAATGAAGAAGATGAGGCCGCTACTTCCCAGATGCAAGCTTTCTGTGAATACACAGATTATGAAGGCTCTTCAACGCTGTATGCGAACACCGAAAAATACATTCTCCGTGCAGATAAAGCGGTTGTCAGTATTCTCGGAGAATACGAAAGCTATTCGGGCGGTGCTCACGGATATTACGCAAAAGCAGGCACGAATCTAAGTCCCGAAACAGGTGAAGAAATAGACCTTTTCGATGTTGTAACAGATAAGGATGCTCTTTACACGCTGATTTTCGGTTATCTCCTTGAAAATTACGAGGGCGAGTTTTACGAAGAAAAACGCGAGGATTTGTATGAGCACTTTGACAATGGGCTTAATTGGTCAATTGACTACAACAAGATAAATATATATTTTAACCCTTATGAAATCGCTTCTTATGCGGCAGGGCTTATCGAGTTTGAGCTGTGGTTTGACGAGCATCCCGAAATGATAGACAAGAAGTATACAGATGCTCCCTCATCGTATGCCGTTGAACTTTCGAATTTCAAAGAGTTCAAATTTGACAGAGATAAAAGCGACGGTAAGCGTGATGTTATCCTTGCAGGCAGTTACGGCTCGGAGGATTACCAGTGCGACCGGCTTGCAATAAGCTTAAATCTCAGAGAATGCACCGAAGACGAACTTTACGGAGTACAATTTACACCCGTACTTGTCTGTCTTGAAGGAAAATATTATCTTTACGGTGAAATCGGAACGGAAAACGGCTCTAATTATATAAATGTTTACGACCTCAACGGAAGCGGAGTTAAAAAAATCAAAACCGTTGAGCTTGGTTTCAAAAAGCTTTCCGACTACGAAAACAACGAATACGGCGGTTATTACAGAGATATTCCGAGTAACCCTTCCAATATGAAGCTTGAACGCTATATTTATCTTCTCGATACCCCCAATACCGCGTACAAGACTTACAGCATAAACAAGACAACGGCACTTCTCGAAACAGATGACGAATACTTTACAATTAACGAAGATAACGGCGAAAAAATTACGCTTTGCGATATAGAGGTGCAGATGCTGCCTGACGGCGAAATACTCACACTCCCGGTAGGTACAACACTTATGCCGCTTTATACCGATGGTTCGTCTTACGTTGATTTCATTTTTGAAGCAGGGCAGAGATGCCGTGTGGATATCCAATCCCACGACGGCATAAATACCATAAACGGCAAAGATGTCAGTGATTGCTTTGCAGATAAGTATTAATCAGTTGCTCCCGAAAGCATTTGTGAATATAATGAAGCTCTCGAAGAATGAACTTCGGTTGGATTTGGGTGACATAATATGAATAAAAGATACAGTATAAAAAGAATACTTGTTACCGCATTTATTATGCTTGTCTGTGTCTGCCTTTTTGGCTGTTACCCGAACAAGCCTATGTATGAGCAGGAAAACGCCGATAAAATTACTGCCAAAGGCACAGAGATGATGAAGACCTGGCTTGAAGAGAATGAACCGGGTGCAGCTATTGAAGAGTGTACTGCGTATATTGCGTGGACAAATTATGACGGCAACAATTATCTGACAGATTATGCAACGGGGAAGACAAAGCACAACGGAGAATCCAAAGCATTTGCCATTAACACCGTGACGGGTAAAGTGTACTTTGAACCGGATGATAAAACAAAAAATGAGTTTAACGCACTTGCTAAAGCCTACTTTGATAAAGCCCTGGAAGCTATCGGAATCATACCCGAAAGCACAAAAGCAGATTATGCATTTGAGTGTCACGTTATGGCACCTGTTAATGACGGTGATTCGATAACGGTTGTGCCGTATGTGTATTCCTTTGATTTCGGATTGCCGTCAGATGCGGAGGATCTCGAGGCATTTATACACAATACCGATGTGCGTTTGCCTATTTTTGTAAAAAAGCCCGGAATTACAGTTTCGGATGAAACGGATCTATCGGTCTATGACCTTGAGGCTTTAGAAGCATTTGAAAAGGAATACGGCATACATATCGGAGCTTTAACAATTGAAAACAGCAAGCAATTCCTTCAAAAAAATGATTTGCGGGACGAGACGGGTACATCACTATGGGAATACGGAGTATTGCTTGAAACCGATGGCGGTGAGCTTCTCGGCAGAATCCGTGAACATAAAGAGATTCGGAACCGACATACAAATGAACTGACGGTACAAGATGTTGCAGCAGAACCGATTTTCGGGAAAACAAATCTCGGTTATAGCATTTCTTTTAACGATGATCTGAATGAGTATATAACAATCAGAGCATACGAAGGTGCAGAAATGTTGGAATATGACTATTACCTTGTTGACGAAGATGACTTTTCAACCAAGAATGATTCTTACAAAGACGAAATTGATACTTGTTGGAGGGATGCAGGAGATGGTTGTTATGTGTTGTCATGCAAATCCGACAATTCCACATTGAAAATATATAACGATGATGTGCTGGTGCGGAAACAGTGAGGAGGAAAACACACTACTCTTGCGTAACATTCTCCCCTTTAACGACACACTTGGCACAAACCGCCGGACATTTATACGCAAATAAAGCCATATTCAATTAGGAGATAAACACTGTATCTCCCTCAAATCGCTCCCGGTATAAATTCACTTTTGCCGATAAAAACGGCGTACTGATTGTCTTTTCAGTACGCCAATTTTGTTTGTCGGGCCGGTTTAATAAGTATTTTGGTTTTGGTTTAATATGTATCGGTGACATCCTCATCACTTGCGGCTTCCATCTTGAATTTATCCATAGCTTCCTTAGCTTCGGGAACAAGTCTCTTGTTGTTCATGATAAAATCTCCTTGAATTTTAATTGAGTGTCTCAGACACATTCTTTGCAAAGCCGTCAAAACACACTTTAAACGGCTTTGCGTTTAAGTACGTTTTGTATGCAGATGAATAATTTGTTCATGTCAGGCAAAACTGCTGTTTTACCGCTGCATTCGGCTTTACACACATATTGTGTGTCGGAAAAGCATCATATAATCGTGGAAAGTTCTGTAAATTAAGGTGTTCTTTCCGCGGCGGTGTTTTCGCCGCTGTGAATATTATGTGCGTAAAATCAAGCGGGATACAAGGTATTTTTTTCAAATTGCTTTTTATTTTTGATTGACGAAAATAATACAATAAATGGTGCAGATTTGCCGAAAGTGTTGATTTTTATTCAGATTTATGGTATTATAATAAATGATATTAAGATAACGGAGGTATTACAAATGGAAATAATAAGACTTGAAAATAAAGACAATGAAATATTTGACAAAGTGGTTGAATGGAACTATAATTGGTGGGGTCAAAAGACCGGTAAAACCATGGAGCAGGTGAGATATCTGTTCGAGCATTCCATCTGTAAAGACCGTTTGCCACAGACCTTTGTTGCACTTGTTGACGGTAAGGCGGCAGGTATGTATCAGCTGTCCATGACGGATGATTTGTTTGGCAGACCTGATATATATCCATGGCTTCTCAATGTTTATGTAGATGAGTCTTTCAGAGGACAGAACATTTGCCGTGAGCTTATGCTGACTGTTGCACAAAACGCCAAAAACGCGGGAATTAAAGAGCTGTTCCTTTATACAAGCCATGTAGGGCTTTACGAGAAGTTCGGTTGGGAATTTGTAGAAGAGGTAAGAACCTTTGACGAAAAATCTCCCTTTGACAGACTGTATAAGCTGGAAATCAAATAAATTTTTTAAAGCATTAACTGACAAAAACTGCTCCGACTTAATAATCGGAGCAGCCAGACTGTCGAGAAAGTCGTGATACCGCGACGGAAATAAATTATATTTCAAAAAGAAAAAATAAATCAAAGAACAAATTAACAGCAGGTGATACATCGAATATCACCTGCTGTTTGTCGCTTTTTGCCGCTTCAAGCCCTATCGTACCTTTGTACGCCGACAGGCTTAAATCGGCAAAATATCCCTGACTTTTCGAAAGTCTCACAGTGTGTCGATAGGTTTATCGACACACTGACTGCTCCGATTTAATAATCGGAGCAGTTTTGTTATGTATTTGTTACATTATTTGAGTTCTTCCCGCATTTCACGTACGCGCTCGGTCCACTTTATCCAGGCATCGGTATCCCACACGCTGTCACAACGACGCAGAACGATGGGGTCATAGTCCTGAAGTCTTTGCATTGCAAGGTCAACAAACTCTCTTACGGGCACGCTTGTAAAGGTGGCGTTACCGCATTTTGAGCGGTAAACAAGTCCCTTTTCGTTGAGCAAGCCGGTTAATACAAGGTTGTGCAGGTGAGGCCATACACCTTTCTTTCCAAATGCCCACAACTGGTCCTTCATCATTTGGAAATCAGGATGAGCCTTTATGCTGTCAAGCTCCTTTTCCATGTAGCAGTATTCAGCAAAATGACGGAAGGTTATGTACAGTGTGCTTACGCCCAGCATAACGATTCTGGCATTATTATCATACATTTTCTGAAAGGGAGAGTCGGCTGAAAATGGTGTTTCGCCCGCATTGCCGAAGCGCTTGTGAGTGTGACCGTGGGTTTTTGTGAGCTCCTCAGCCATTTTGCCGAAAGCACAAACGGAATGGGTTGCCTGGTCACTGCGGCATGTGCCCTCCCGGGTCCTGAAATACTCGGTAAGATAGCCCGCATCCGAGGGCTTGTTCATGTGCCAGTCTCTGTATGCATTGCCGAAGTCCTTCATGGTGAAAGCCGGCAGAACCAGAGTTCCTTCGGTGCCGACAGCATCCAGGAAACCGCCTATAACGCTTTCCGCGCCACCCTCAACGGTGCCCATGCTTTTGAAGGACGAATGAACCATAACAATGTCGCCTTTTCTTATTCCAAGCTGAAGAACAGCCTTTTCCACATCTTGTCTTGTAACGTTTGCCATACCTCAAAACCTCTCAAAAAATGTATTTTTGTTATCATTTTAAGTATATAGCATGATGTGATGGCATTCAAGTTTGAAATTGTTAATATTTCCAAAACAGGCTGAATATTTTATGCAATGCTTTGCAGTTAAAGTATTTTTTGATATGGCTCCTGTGTATTCCGTATTGACAAAAAGCCCGGATTAATATATAATATATACAAACTTTGGAAGGAGATTTCTATGAAAAAAACACTTTTAATTCCACTTATACTTTTGATGATTGCGGTGGCTGTTACGTGTGTGCCCGCCTCTGATTCAACCGTGAACAAAAGCCTTTTGTATGATGATATAAAAATCACACTTGACAGCAGGGAAATAAGGCCGGCCGACGTAAACGGTAACTATATTGAGCCCTTTATAATTGAGGGTACAACCTATCTGCCCGTACGCGGAATAGCAAGTTCACTGGGACTTAGTGTGGGTTGGGACGGCGAAACAAACACGGTAAGCCTTACAGAGCCTAAAAATGATGAAAAATCCATTCTGTTTAACGATGACGGCATAAAGGCAGTGTATAACGGATTTGAGGTTACCGAAAGCGGTGTCGCGATGTCTTTTTCTGTGAATAACTCCGGTAAGAAGGATATATATTTCGATGTGACCGTGAGCTTGGCAGACGGCAAAAGCATTGAAAAGCACAAGGAATATATGATTATAAGTGGCAGGAATGTTAATATCAGACATCTTGTCCCCGGTATTGAAAGAGCGGATAAAATCAAATTCATATTCTCTTTGAAGGATGCCGAAACACAGTTTGATATATGTTCTGTCAAGGAGTTTACCGCAACTCCTGATGGTGCCGAGCCTTCAGACAAAAAGCCAAAGGTGTCTTACAGCGACCCCGAGGGCGATATTACTCACGAAAGCTTTGAACAGTTTTTCAAGGCATACGGTGAATTTAAAAAGGGCAGATACAGCAAGGAATATAACTTCTCCGACCGCCATGACTGCCATACGGGAACGGTGAGCGCGGGTTACAGCATTCCCAATAAGGATTTGCACTTTGATGCCGCCGTTATTACCGAAGTATATGACCCTGTGCAGAAAACTACCGCTCCCGCACCTGTTATTATGGAAATCAATCATGTACAGGGCGAAGAGCTGTATAAATTTAAAATATCTTCCGTATTGAACGGTATTTCATGGAGTGCGGACGGAGAAATCAAGTTTTCCGATATGTCTGTTACAAGCAAAGGGGTTAAATTAAACGAAGAATTTGATGATATAGATCAGAAGTACACAAGATTAGAGTCGCTTAAAGCGCTGGATGAAATGGCAGAAAAGCTTGCAAAGCAGGTGCTTGATGTTGTTGTCAAAGAGGTAAACAACTTTTTTGCAGAAAAAGACTCACGCCTGAATCTTGAATTTTTCGGTCTGAAATAATTGAAAGGAGAACACTCATGAAAAGAATTACGTTAATATTCACCGTATTGATGCTTACAGTGGGCGTTGTGCTTTCTATTGCTTCGGCAAGCGTTGGAAACATTGAAAAAACTCTTTTGTATGACAACATAAAAATAACGCTTGACGGCGAAGAAATAAAGCCTGCCGATGTTAACGGTAACTATATCGAGCCTTTTATAATTGAGGGCACGACCTATCTGCCCGTCCGCGGAATAGCAAGCTCACTGGGACTTAGTGTGGGCTGGGACGGGGAAACAAACACCGTAAAACTCAACGAACCTTTGCGTGATACGCTTGTTTTATATGACAAAAGCAAAATCAAAATAAACTTCAAAAAGTACGAGTACACCGCAGAGGGTGATTTGATGCTGAGGCTTTATGTTGAAAACGGCAATTCTGATGATATTACACTGCGTGCCAAACATGCATATGTCAACGGAAATCTGATTGATACAAGCTTTTCGGCTGATTTTTCTTCCGGCAAAAAGGGTAATGCGGATATAGTAATCAAGGCACAGAAGCTTAAAGAAAATAATATAAACTATATAAAGGAAATTGAGCTTGTTACAGATGTAATAAATGCTTCGACCGGCGAAAAATTCATGGACAGCGGTGTTATAACTGTGTCATCCAAGAGTGCAGTATTAAGCGAAAGGTCTTCCGACGAGGAGAAGGATAAATACGAGAATATTACTCACAAGAACTATGTTGACTTCATAAAGGCAAACGGTGAGAATGTCGACGGCAGTTTCAAGGTAACACATGCCTTTTTTGAAAAAGAATATGAAAATCAAAGAGCCACACTGTTTTTAATATCGCTGGGCTGCAGTGATGAGGATGACAACATTCTGCTCAGCGTATTGATGAACCGTGAGCCGGAGACAACGGGAAAAAGCGATAATACATATCTTGATATTACAATATCCCCCGATGCCTCCTCATACAGCTTTAAAGGTAAATTATTAAAAGCGAAAATAGAGGGCAAAGTCACAGCGGATGAAAAAATTCTTACGCCCGATGGATGGACCATTGAAAAGAATATTGTTGAGAATTACAATATGGGCGGCTTCACCACTACGGCAAATGTGTCTGATGAAACATCCAAGCTTCATGTTGCAACTCAGCTTTCCGACATGATGAAGCTTATCGCCGAGCACGGTGACGGTATTTTTGAAAAGTACGGTTCGGAATTGTCACTGGGCTTTTTCGGAATTGAAAAATAAGCGGTGCGGTGAATTGTCATATATGTGAAAACCAATCAATGGGATTTTATTCTGTTGAAGCATTAATGGATATGTGTGGTATGGTCGTTGGGGATAAGGGTAAAATAAAATCGGTATGGGATTCCGAACAAGAATAAATCCTATACGCAAACGCTCCACAATATATTGACATATACAAAGATGAGTATATGGATTGATGCTTATAAAAATGCTCCGGCGAAAATTCGCCGGAGCATTTTTCTTGACCATTAACTGTTCGACAAATTGGAATTTAACGGTATTACAACAGCTTTATCTCATTGGCAATCATGGCCACGTTTTTGGCGTTGGTATCAATTTTAATGGTATTGAGTGCTTGATACATCGGTATTCTTGCTATGCTTCTCTCAATTACATCTTCAGAACGAATACCTCTTTCTATATCCATTGCCAATCTTTCGCACAGAGTCTTTTCATCCGCTACAAGCGAAACGCATTTCACCTCACAGTTCTGTGTATCCAGCTTCTCAAGTATGGAATTGATAATACTCTGCTCGTGCATCACCCAACAAAAAATAATATTCTCGTATGCAGAACATTTCAGAAAATTATTGAGTAAATAACAAATATTATTCGTCACCATTGCTTTTGTTTCGTCGGTTACTTGGAACGGATTGGAATCCCAGCACCAGTCACCATCAAGAAGCACACTATTTGATAAATTCATTTTAAGTTGCTGACAGACGGCGGTTTTTCCAACTCCCATTGTTCCACCGACTATATATAAGTTTTTCATATACTCACCTACAAATTCTTATTTATCGAACTAATTATATCACAAAAATTGAGAACCCACAGCAAGAAGATTCTGCTGTGGGTTCGTTGTCTTTGTTTTGTTTTCAGCAGAGCATTTTTGCTTCTGAATTTAGGGCTTTTCAAAAAATGTGCGTCAAATGTGCGTCAAAAATCATTTCTTCTAAGCCTTAAAACCTTAAAAAACCTTGAAATAAAAGGCTTTTCGGGGATGTGGGCTTATTCCCACTCTAGTCCGGAGCGCATTTATAATGTGTCCCCAAGGTTTTGGAACGAGTTTTGGGAATAATTTTCTCGTATTTTCAGCCTGATACCTTGAGTATCAGAATTTTTAGTACGGTTTTGGTACAACATTTTTTCAAAAAAATCACCTTAACTTTTCTAATGCCAACCCAATAAGTCTGTCCGCTTCATCAGCCACAAACAAAGGAATATTCCGAACATCTTTTCACAGAATTGTTGATGTTTTTATTTTTCGGATGTTATAAACCTGTGAAGTATTGCGGCGATTTCGGCTCTTGTTGCAAAGTCGGCGGGGTTCAGGGTGCTTTCAGTCTTGCCTCTTATCAGTCCCGTGCCGGCTGCGTACTGCATAGCTGCCACAGCGTATTCCGAAATATCCTCAGAATCGTCATAAGAGAGAATATTTGTGTTTTCTCCTGCAGATACGTCATATTCCTTATACTTTGCGTAGCGGTGCATGATTGTCGCAATTTGCTCTCTTGTGATGCTGTTGTTCGGTGCAAATTCCGATTCGGAGTATCCGTTTACGATTCCCTCAGATGCCGCCCAACGGACTGCCTCGGTATACCAGCTTTCCGCCTCAACATCTTCAAACGGCATGATATAGTTGACAACAGGCTCATTTTCCATTCTCCAGAGAACTGTTACAAGCATTGCACGCGTAAGCTCGGCATTCGGAGCAAATTCCGATTCGGAAGTGCCCTGCATGAGCTTATTCAGGTTGACAAACTTCACATCCTCGTAATACCATGCATCTTCGGCGACATCTGTGAACGTGTTTTTCCATTCGGTTTCGGGCTTTTTCTGCTCCTGCTTTTCCCATTTCGCATAAAGAGTAAAGTTGTTTGTAACTTTGTCATCGAAATCATACGCGTAAGTCAGCTCTTCATCGGTAAACCATCCGATAAAGGTGTAACCGTCCTTTGTCGGTGCCGTCGGCTCTTCAAGACGGGAGCCTGATTTGATATTTTCGGCGGATATTACGGTTCCGCCGTTTGTTTCAAAGTTGACGGTGCACCGTATCGTTACAACGGCAGGAGCTGTGGGTATTTCCTGAGGAGAGGTAACATTTACCGATATTTCCTTTGTCATTACGACTTCGCCACCGATTTCTGAGGTGTCGTTTTCAAAGTCCCATATCTCGCCGTCATTCAGTATGAAATCTCCGGTCTGCGTATCCACAAGCACAATATTGCCTGCGCCGTTTTTCACAGCTTTGACATATATTGTGGTGTTGCCTTCGCTTATACCCGATATTTCACCGTTGGACGAATTTATTTCCGCAATGGAATTGTCTGCACTTTCATAAATAAGACTGTATGATTTGTCGCTTCCGTACGGCTCAAGTGTTATGTTGAGTGTCTTGGTTTTGCCTGCAGCAAGCTCTATGGTCATATTGCCCGCCGAGCGCAGTCTTGCTGCCTGTACGGGAGAAGAGGGATCCTCAACAGTTATATTTTTAAGTGTGGGAGCTGCCGTGTCGGTTGCATGCGTATGTGTGGCGCCAAGGACCTTGGATTTCTTTTTGATAGTGGCAAATAGCGACGGATCATTATCGGCGGCGGGAGTGTTGTATTCCGCCGAAACGGTAAATGTTCCCGTGCCGTCGCTGGTGAAGTATTTTTCGGTAAGCTTTGATTTTTTAATCAGCGTAGCTCTTGTATTCGCTTCCTCATCTCCGCTGACTATGGTATAGTCCAGCTCGTAAGTATCATCGGGAGCAAGAACGGGTATTTCGATCTCGCCTATGACGTTGTTTACGGAATTTTCACCAAAATCGGTGTTTTCATTGTCGAAAAGAATATCTCCCGCATCGTATGCACCGTCGGCAATGAGCTTCAGTACAATGTTTTCTGCCGGGTAGTTACCTGTATTACGCACAGTTGCCTGTATTGTAAGCTCCGTTTCGTCATCGCTGAGGAAGCTCTTGAGATCGTGTACTTCAAGCTCGGGTGCAATATTTACGGGGATTTTGGATATTTCGGGGGTATAAATATCATCCTCCCAAGCCATTACATATATGCTGACCTCTTTTTCAAAGGGAGGCATAATGAACTGCACCGAGTCGCCAAGCTTCGAGCCGGTCGCCATGTGGCCCTCGTACAATGCGGAATCCTTTATCAGTGCAAACGACTTGCCCGCTGCACTGTTCACTCCGTCACCCTTTTCCCACCAGCAATCGTTGATCTGGTCATAGCCCTCAATATCTGCGTCTGTTTCGATATAGTAATTGAACTGTATCATATCGGAAGGAATTACTCCGTAATTCTCGCACTCAAAGTCAAGGCTTACAAAATCTCCCTCTTTCGGATACACAGGATATTGATTTGTCTTTTTTGCCGAAATGGAGGACACGAGTATGAAGTCCGAAACGCAAAGGATAGAAGTGTCCTGCTCCTTTTCGTAAGTAACTCCGTTGTCATTCAGCTCTTCCATTCCGAAGATTCTGTATGCCAGCGAATACTCATTGTCGGGGCTTACCACCAGCGCAGGCTCATTGATGTAAAGGTCCTGCTCGGTAAGTATCTCATTTGTAAGGCCCCATGAACCGATATATCCTGTTTCGGCTCCGTTTTCTTCATCTTCATACTCTGCAGTAATGAACATGGGGTCGTAGGTCTTCATATACAATCCACGGCTCTTGTGAGTGGTTCCGTCTTCATCCGAAACGGTCCTGAATTCTGTCCACAGCATATAAAGCATGCCGTTTTTGCCCATGAATATCTCAAATCCGTCAGCCGCCTCCTCGCTTTCGTATTCCAGAACGGAATCCGACTGCTGAGAAGCGTTGTTCATAACGCAATAGCTGCCTTTATCTTCCCAATTTTCCGCAGTAACGGCTTCAAGGTCGATAGTACATATATTGCTTCCGCTGCCGAAATAGATCTTATTCATTATATCGCAGGTAACGATATTTGCGTTTGAATCATTGACGTTGTTATCGGTGAGTCTTACAGGCTTTGAATTTTCACCGTTTTCGCGGATTATACAGAATAATTCACGGTCATCCTTTGTGGAGGCGTTGTTGTCGGTATCCATTGTATATACGAGATAGGTCTTTCCGTCGAAGGATGCCTGGGTCACATCGTATAATTTCGGGTTTTCAAGTCCCTGTATATCAGTATCGACAAAGCGCATACCGTTAAGGTCGATATCGCTGTTTTCTTCATACAAAGCGTATTCGGAGCTGTCATCAACTATTATCTGACCGTTTGCAATGTCAAATTCAGTTATTGCAAGTGACTCATAGGAGCTTGACATAAATGTCTGATATGTGCTTTCAATGTCATTATAGTCGAATTCCACACCACTTGTATGATAATCGGTGATCTTGTATGCAATGGTTAAAACATTGTCTGCACAGGAGATGGAGGGCTCAGAATATCCGTACTGCGCAAGGGTTGTAATATCGTGAATATCTCCCTTGTTTCCGTGTTCATCGAAAATACAAAGGCTGATGTTCTGTGATGTTACAAGATCTGCCATTTCGGGAAGCTCATCGCCGAAGGTTCTGTCGCTGTCGGTCCATACAACAATAACTCTGCCGTCCTCAAGCTGTATGGATTCTATATCTCCGTCAAGTGTTCCGTCCTCTTCAAGCTCTTGAGCAGGGGACCATTCCTCCGTGTTTTTGTCAAAAACAGAATAGTAAACGCTGTTTCTGTCATATAAAGCTCTGTCAAGATTGTCATTCATGTAGATTATCAGCTTGTTTCCGTCGGGAAGCAGATACATCTCGGGCTGAGGATGCTTTGTGGTTTCGGTCTGATAATCCATGGTTGTTTCTATGTATTGTAAGCCGTCGTCATACGAGCTGAACAAGGATATGGGCGGCATAGCCTCCAGCTTGTTTTCGCCGCCACGTCGTGCGGGGGATGTATTGACAGATGAATTTGTATCTCTTGTTGACAAGGTCATAAGCGACATCAGCATACCCGAGCCGCCGGATTCCACATCGAAGGCGTTATCAAGATATCCGTCTGTTCTGAACATTTCCACGGTATATCCTACAAGTCTTACGGAAAGGGGAATAATAAGCAGGTCGATATCGGCATTTACCGCGAAGGTAACAGTACCTCTTGCTTCCGACCAGGGCTGCCAGTTTATCACAAAATCAATGTGTCCGGATATACCGATGGAAAACGCACCGCGCATTCCGACACCCGCACCTACCGCAAAGGAGGGCTGAAGAGTTACAATGCCGGTTGCGGCAAGTCCACCTCCGGGTGTATCGCCACCGCCGAGACCGAAAAAGTTCTCAGAGCTGATATCGTATGTGGTTTTTCCTTCGTTAAGATATTTCGGCAGGCTTTCGAGTACCAACAGCATGTTGAATCTGTGTATCCATGCCTGTTTTACCTTTGTCGCATCATATTCTACCAGGAAATCGGGTTTGAACGGCTCTCTCTCGGTATCCTCTGAGCCGCTTCCCGTATCCTCAAGAACTTCCGTTTCAGAGCTCTCAGAAACGGTCACAAGCTGCTTGTACATATTGATGCGGTTCTGCAGGTCATAGGAAAATTCGCTCATTTTTTCTTCAAAGATCTCTTCGTTGATATAATAGAAATCATATCTGTTGAGCAGAGCGTCTATGGCATTTACCGTGTCTTCCTTCTTTTGATTATCAAACAATACGTTAAGCAAGTCCGCCGCCTGAGATTTATCCTTTGTAAGATTGGACTGATTATACAGTGCTGCAAACAGCCTCTGATCAGTAAGGTTATCCTCGGCGTAATGCTTGTTTGCTATTTCGTCCTGACCGTATTTGCCGAGCAGTGCATAGAATGCTTCATCTTTAACATTGCCGGTATTGAAATAATCCCTGGTACCGTTAATACCGATAAGTCCTCTTGCGCTTCCGCCGGCGGAAATAGTTACATAAAGCGGTATACCGCCGATTACCCACTGCCATTCGGCGGTGTACATTGCTTTTAAGCCGAGTGTGACGAAAACATAGTTCAATGATAATGTTCCGTCATCATTTTTGTCAAGCTTCATGTACATACCGAAGTCGAACATGATCGGGAATTTTGTGTTTTTTCCGGAACCGCTGTCTTCATCCTTCTTTTCGGTCTTGGAATTGGAAACGTTTGTGCTGTATGTATCCGATATGTATTCCGTCAGATACATGAGCTTTGACCAGTTGTCGGAATTGTTGAATTCCTCAAGCTGGGAATATATTGCTTTTTTCAGCGTTTCGCCCTGGCCTACGGCAATTTCCATTGTCTTTTCATCCAGCTCTTCGGAAAAGCTTGAAGAGGGAACCGTAGGCACATTATTTCCGATTATCGGTACATTGTCAAGTCCTTTTTCGGAAAATTCATCCGGCATACCCGCAAAGGAAATATTTGCAGGCGGAAGCTCCTTCTCAAGAACGTATCCGCTCTCAACCTCGCCTCTGCTGTTTCCTTTTTTGTCAAATACTTCGACCGTTATACGTCCGCCATCATCAAGAGCTTCGGCGATATTGACGTTTGCTCTCCAGTTTGTTTCAAGGCCCACGGCAGAGCTCTGTGTCATATTTATGCTTACTATTCTTGAGCCGTCCTTGCGGTAGGAATTGAGCTTTACGGCACTGATACCGTAGCTTTCATTGGCGCTGACCGCACCGACCATAAACGTGCGGTTTGCTCCCGCGGAGGAATACGGAATTTTTATAAGTCCGTTGTTTTCCGCCATATCGCCAAGCACTGTGTAGCAATCAATACTGTTTACGGTGTAGTTCTCATCGTTTGCGGGTATAACGATGTAGTACGTTTTGCCGTTTGCCGCAAGAAGGGTGGTTGCTTTTGTCTGCACACCGTTGGCATATTTTATGGAGAAATACTCTCTGTTGGATACATTCGGTATATACATTTTGAAGTTACCGTCTGCATCGCTTATAACGGATGAATAATACTTTATTCCGTCTATTTCGACACTGTTATACCGTTCGTCAAAGTTTATAACGGAAAGAGATGCGCCGGGAACTGTCATATACGAAGCGGGAATCTCGGGATTTACCGCCGCATAACCGTTGCCCTTTAATGTACGGCTGGGCTTGACCAGCTTACCTGTCATAACGTAATCGGAAGCGGTCTTTTTTTCCATTCCGCAATAAAGCGTAACGTCATTTGAGGTCATTTCAAAGGAGAAGCTGTTTCCGTAATGACGCGCATAGCGCTTGTCGCCCTCGGTCGTTATGGTTTTCTGGTTATCGTCCACATACCAGTAAGGTATATATCCGTCGGGCGCTTCCGCATATACGGTAACAACATCGCCTATTGCAAGGTTTGAGAGCTTCTGACCGTTTAACATGTTTCTTTCACGCAACATGTCATAGTTTTCTTTTATTCTGTCGTTCAGTCTTCCGGTGAATACAGGTATTTCGTCGTTTGTCCAGTTTGTAAGACCGCCTGTATATCTGTACAACATGTCAAGGAACGCGTTGTCCGCATGAAGCTTTTTATCATGGAAAACGTACAGACCGTCTGTATTGCCCTCGTACATGAAGGTAACGCCGCAGTCGTTTCGGTTGAACACGGGGAAGAGCCCGTTTCCGCTTTCCTTGAGCTGAACATACATTGTATTGGATGTTCCAATCGATATTTTATTTCCGTTCAGGTCATTTATCGCACTTGCGGTATAACCGCTTGCGGGAGTCAGTGTGACGGCAATATAGTCACCTACGCACCAGTCTGTATTTTTATATGTAGGGCTGCCCAGAATTGTTTGAGATTCAACATACGCGGGCGGATTGTTTATTTCTTCGATACTCAACCAGCTTTTATAAAAAAGGAGCGTGAAGTCATCCCAAATATACTCATAGCGCCATACACTTGTATATCCGGTCAATATGCCACCGCCATCGATACTGCCTGGGTTAAGAACATTGCCTCCGAAGGTCATCGTTCCCTTGTGCGGCAGATAGTTACCTACGGTCAGCTTTGGAGTGACGGATCTTCTGCCGTAAACGGGTTTTATTTTAAGTGTATCTCTGTAGGTTTTTCCGTCGCCGTAAACATAGGTATATATTATTTCGGGTGTCAACGTCAATTCGGTTCCGTCAAAATATGTATATTTTCCCGTAGTGGGATTGTACAGCTCATATCCCTTGAGATATGCTCCGTATTTTTTTCCGTCGGAGGAAAGTGTTGCATTTAACGTTACCGTGTCGTCTCTGTAATACTTATTCGGTCTGCTGCTTTCTTTGTTCAAAGCACTTATGGAAGCCTGCGGTGCAACGATCTTTTCCAAACCGTCTTCCATATAGTAGCCAAGTATTTTGTCAGTGCTTTCATATATCGGTATTTTGAAAGTATCAGGCTGTTCGTAGGAAAGAGTTATCTGCTGCTTATATAAGGTTATCCAGTCTATCCAGAGTCTTGAGTCATTCCAATACCTTGAATCGGCGTTTGCAACAAAGGAGGTTTGCTTGTGTGGAATTTCATTTTTACCGAATTCCAATTCCTCCCAGCCCCAGTTCTTTTGCTTTTCTATGGTTTTGCTGCCGCCCTCAATGTATATTTTGTGCTTTACTCTTTCCGGATAGCGTGTGTCTGCCCAGGTTCCCCTTGCGCTGAAGCGGACCTTTTCTATTCCGCGCAGATCCACATCGTAATACAAATGTCCCCAGCGGTGGTTATCCGAGTTTAATTCCAGAACACCTGAGTTACCGTCTTTGTATACTCTTCCGGAATCGGCATAGGAGCCGCCTCTATATGCGTTTCCTTTTATTGTGACAGTAGGCTGGGCATCATTTGCCGCCATGAGCCGGATATCACTGCTCAGCAAAGCAATTCCGCTGTCAGAGGTGTCGGGATATATCGTAACCGTTGCGCAGATATCGTTACATCCTGCTCCGCTTACGCGCACTTCAAAATCCAGCGGTTCTGTTATACCCGCTCTTTTGATGGGAATATCGATATATTTATATTCCTGTCCCGCAAGCAAAACGGCTTCGGTAACAAGTGAGGAATAGTTCACATCCGCTTCTGCGGTATTTCCCATGGTTTGAACCTGCAAAAGCTGATATGTTTCTATATTGTTGGAGCGCACTACCTTCAGACGCACTTCGGAGTCCTGATCGTAGGCACTTATGTATTCCTGTTCGAAATACAACTCCGTTTCTTCGGTCTTTTGCTCGTTGTCCACGATGCAGACGTTTGAGGTTGCATTGTTTCCCAGCTCCGCTCCGTCACAATCAAAAAGGCCCAACATGAAGGCTTCCTCAGCCTCTACGATGCTGTCGTCTATGATCTTTATTTTGATTACTTTATAATTTTCGCCATCGTCAAAATGCAGATTCACAAAGGCGCCGGGCATAACCGCACTCATAGCCTCGTCACGCAAGACACTTTCCTTGTCTTCCACTTCGAAAAGCCTTGTCAGGTCTGAGTCGGCTCTTATCTCGGACTTTGTGTTTTTATTCAATATTTCATCGCGCATCTGATGAAGTGAGGAAGCATATTCTCTGCTTTCGTCAAAGCCGTCTGCTTCTTCCGGCACGATGGCTTCGGGCACATCATCGTCAGACTCCTCATTTATGGGAGTGTCTGCGTATTCTGATGAAACGTCGGTTGATACCTCGGTATTTTCAATCTCAGATTCTTCATAAACGGTAACGGGCTCGTCACCGAAATCCGCAATACTGCTTTCCAGAAGGGTAGGGGAATCGACCTTTTTCTCCACCTCATATTCCGAGAAAAAGCCGTCCTCGATAAATACGAAATCCTCTCCGTATTTTGCGGTCATTTCTATGGCTTTTACACTTACATCCACTTCGCCGTCGGTTCCGCCGCGACGGGCAACGTAAAAATGTATCTCGCCCGAGCTTTCCTCCGTTATGGTGTTCTGATTCACAATATCCAGAAGACCGTGCGGATATTGCGCGGCAAACTCATCGGAAACTCTTAAAGCCTCCTCTGAAAGCTCATCCATCATCCCGAGTACCGGTATCGGCAAGCAGGATATGAGCATTGCAAAAGCGAGCAGCAATGCAGTTGATCTTTTAAAGATTTTCAGGTTTTTCATGCAATTTAAACCTCCAAAATAAGAATTGACCATCCGTATTTATCAAAAACAAAACTTTCGACTATGCTGTGAAAATTATACCACAGTTTTTTTATATTTTCAATATTTTTGTAATATTTTACCACTGTTCCGATATTTTTTACCTGTTTCCGTTTGCATGTGTCCTCGCTATTCCAAAAAGAACGGCGGCTTCTCCGCCGTTCTTTTCTGCCGGATGGAAATTATTCAGGCTCCCTCACCGTTTTTTGTATGTGTGATTCAACAGCAGTGTTGTCAAAAAGCATTATCAACACTAAAAATCCTTTACTTACTGGAGTTTCAGTGCTTTTAGTACTATTCCCACTCGTTGCAGTGGCTTGCATCTTAAATAATTTTGTTTAGAAGATATTGCCACTGATGTTCTGATTATTTTGATTACCAATATTATTGTATCTGTACGATGGATATGACAGAACAAATAAATGATCTGAAATCAAACGACGCATTGAGTGGTTTTGAAGAATATCACCGCAGAATATATGAAATGGAAATGAAATTAAAGGTTTATTCTGCCAAATGCATGGAAGCGGAAGTATACAGAGATATGCGTGAAACTCTTGACAGAAGCAGAACTAATCAACACAATATAGTCATTATGGATGTAGGGATGTTGAATAGGTTGGCAAAAAACGAAAACATTCTGCCGGTATATGAAGGAGTTGTTTCTGAAGAAAGACCTTATAGGCGAGAACTTGCGGATGCTGTGCTGGAATATATAAGAGATATAATAAAAAATAGATTGTAAGATTCTTCAGCGACATATGTAATACCCGATATTCATGGAGAAATTATGATACAAAACGGTTTTTGCCAAGCTTGAAAAAATGAAAACGCCGGAGTACCTGAAAAAACAGGTGTGAGTGTTCATAACGTGTCATATTCAGACGCGAGAACAAAAAATGGAAAAAAGGAACCCCGGCACGCGATAATGCGTGTATAGACTCTCGACTGCACACAGGAACACTATATATATCTACTAAAACATTTGATAGTAGACGAACTAAAAACTGCGAAATGCATTAAAAAAGCGGCTGTAGTAGGTGAATTTAACACAAGAAGCTGTGTCGAATCCGTTATAAACGCGGTGATATTCGAATTTATGAGTTATGCTCAAAAAGCTTCTAAAATGTGGTATATTGTATCATTTACGTATCTGATAATTACTGTCGCTTTTAATGCTCTAAGCGGGGTACGTTTTGAAGGTCATTTTGGTTTGTTTAGTGCTTTGATACCGGGAGTTTTGTCTGGATTACATGCAGGAATATTGTCCGGTTTATTTTTAATGGGTATTTATATATGGTGGACATTTGTGAAACGCTTATTAAATTGCGAATTAGTGATATATTTTGGTAGTTTTGGGTAATATATTGCGTGATTTTAAAATAAATTACAAATTGCCGTTTATCAGATAATAAAAACAGTTTTTTGAGAATTTTATCCAAGTAATATACACCCTAAAATTGCTTAACTTTCTGGGTGTATATCAAATCGATTTTTAATTAAAGCGACAAATTTAAGGATAAAGATACAACTCCCATGGTATAATTTTAAATACCGTGGGAGTTTTTTGTGCTCTTGATGGTTAATAACACTGAAAGAGGTTTGAAATGAAGATTATAACAAATGATATGGTGAAAACGTATGAACAATATTTGATTAATGATGAAAAAGCAAAGGCAACAATCGAAAAATATGTTAGAGATGTTTTGTGTTTTTATAGTTCGAATAAAAATTGCCAGATCACAAAAAGCATGGTTCTCGAGTATAAAAACAAGTTGCTTGAACATTACGCTCCTTCAAGTGTAAATTCGGTACTGTCTTCACTGAATAGTTTTTTTGATTTTTTGGGGTGGACGGAGCTTAAAGTAAAAACTGTCAAAATCCAAAAACAGCTTTTCGCAAATGATGATAAAAGCTTGACCAAAGCTGAATATGAGCGTTTGCTGGGAGCGGCAAAAAACAAAAATAATTGGCGCTTAAATCTAATAATGCAGAGTATATGCTCTACCGGTATTCGCATTTCGGAACTGAAATATATAACGGTAGAAGCTCTGTCTGACGGCAAAGCGCAATTAAGCAATAAAGGAAAAACAAGAGTTATTTTTTTGCCGTCCAAGCTATGCAAAGTATTAAAGCAGTATGTAAAAGAGCAAAAAATAAAAAGCGGTGCTGTTTTTGTTACCAAAAACGGCAAGCCGCTTGACAGAAGCAATATATGGTCTGATATGAAAAAGCTGTGTGAAAGCGCTAAGGTTTTACCGTCAAAAGTGTTTCCGCATAACCTAAGACACCTTTTCGCCCGGACATATTATTCCATTCAAAAGGATATTGTAAGACTTGCTGATATCCTCGGACATTCAAGCGTAAACACTACACGCATTTATACGCAGGAAAACGGCGAAATTCACAGACAGCAAATACAGAAGCTCGGTCTTTTGAGGTGTTAACAACATAATTGACATTATGTTGTACTCTGCAGACTTATCACGCTACATATTTTAACACAATAGTGAATAATTGTCAATAGATTCCCACAAAAAACAACAAATATCAAGTATGATATAATATTTGAAATGACTTGTGGATAAAAATGCAATAAGTGACAAGGCCAATGAAAAGAAAATTTTTCATTGGTCTGTTTTGCGTGCATTATATTTCCCTGACGATGTGATTTTATGGCAACAATACCGTTTGTCATCTCTCGATAACGCCTCTGAGACATACTTCAACCACATAATGTCAATTATGTTGTTATGAGATAAAGGGGTGTGAATGATGTATCTTGATACGTTGGATACAATACGTTTTAACAAAAAGTATTATGAAAATGCCAAGTATTCCCATAGTTTTGCAAAAGCATCAATAATGTCAAACTTGTTGTTAGGCAATCGTATAGTTCTTTCGCAATCGCAGTTATTGGATTCAAAATTCATACTTGAATCCATTGGAGATGCCGGCTTTCGTAGACTTATTGAAGATAGATATATAAATACCTCGCTTTATAAGTATGAACATAATACACCTTTTACACAACATCTGGCTAATCGTATTAAAAGTGAAGGTTTTTTGTTTTCACATATCGACGATGATCCCAAAAATCAAAATGAATATCGGCAAAATGTAATTTCTATACTTGAGGGCAGAGCCCATGGTTCCGTATGCAATGATGATAATCTCATAGCAATACAATATATGTCAGAATTTATTACATCGTTGGAACGTACACGAGGATATAATCATTATATAGCTATTGAACGTAGGGAAAAACTATCCGATTGCTTATTATGTCATATAAGTTTAGTTAGTGATGCCGATGAATTTGAGAGTTTGAAAGAATTGATTTCTTCGGCATCACCTCAATCAAAAAACAACCGTGCATATTATTACAAAAATGTAGACAGCAATCAGAAAAGGTGTAAAGCCATAGTAGATATTTACTATAACTATATTCTTTCGTTATCTGTAATGGGTACAAACGCATCTTTTGAAATAACAGCATATAAAGACATCTTAACTGAGGCGGATTGGAATATTTTCGAAGATATGTGCAGTACAAATGCAGAATTGATACAAGTAGATTATTATGCCGGAGAATCAAAAATTAAAACTGAATGGAATGAAATATATGATTATCTGGAATTTTTGAAAAATAATCAATTAGGAAACTACTATTTTAATCTATTCAGAAAATATTTGCTTGAAACTGGAAAAATAATACTTTCTTTTGGCTCTGACATATTAATGCTTATGGGTGGAATATTGAATGTTGAAAATCCGGCAGTTGAACTTAGTATTTTTGGAATCCAAAGTGTAATTGAAAAATTTAAAGGGTTGTCATTTGGTGAACAAACGGTGCAAAAGATCTTAGATGACCTCAAAACAGAAATTGAAATTCAGAAAATTCAAAAATTAAAAAATATGAAAGGAAAAATAAAAAAATGAAAAAAAGAATTCTATCATTGGTGTTGACAGTTATGATGCTTGTCAATATCGGCATGCCTGTTTGGGCGGAAACCGCAGAACAGACAGCAACGCTTTCAGCTACTACTGTAACACAGTCGCAAGTTTTAGAAAGGATAAACGAATTAACTGAACTTTTAGAAGGAACATATTTCACAAGATATAAAACAAAATGCACGTCATCATCTCCAAACAGTAACAGCGTTAATGGTTGCCACGATTCGTGCGATAATTGTAAAATCGGAAACATCATTACAACCGATTGGTTTAAAACTATGTTTGGGATAGGATCCGGACAAACCGTTTCTATACCAAACGGAACGGAACAATGGTCTTGCCATGGATTTATGAATGTTGCGTTTTGGTACATATTTAAGCTTGACAAGGCGGAAAACATCCGATATCAAGTAAATTCATCACGGTTGTCATTTGCAGAGTTAATTAATACTGCACGCCCTGGGGATTATGTGAGGGTATGGAAAAATGGAGAATCCGTACACTCTGTTATATATATAAGCGGTGATTCCAATGGATTTCGCATGTTAGACAGCAATGGAACGGGTTGTAGCGCAAGCAATGGATGTAAAGTACAAAATCATTACGAAACATACTATAATAATTCTGCATATACATTCAATGTTGTACGCGCCTACAATTATGATACTTCTTCAGATCAAACAATTACATATTCTTCAATAGTCCAAGGTGATTATTACCTCAACAATAATGGATATCGTATGAATGCGTTGGTTGATGCTCAACAGCAAAATTCCATTAACGCAAGCAACGGCACGATCAATAATAACATGAAATTTACTTTTACCAAAGATGGTAATTATTACAAAATAGCACCTTCATACACTCAAAATAATCTGGTGTTAAATGCATTTTGGTTGAACTACTCTTATACTTCAGACGGCGACGAGGTGACATTGTACAGCAACACAAACGATCCATCACAGCGCTGGTATTTTGAAGAATGTAATAATGGATATCTAATACACCCTGGAGATGCAACGCATCTTTCTATTACAAGAGATACATCGACCAATAAAATATATTTAAAAAGCACGACCAAAGCTTCTAATCAAATTTGGTCGCTTGAAAGTACAGAACAATATACTGTTTATTTTAATGCCAATGGAGGAGCGACACCTACATCGAGCAAAACGGTGATCAATGGTTCTACCTATGGTACACTCCCTACACCAACCAGAACAGGGTATACCTTTAATGGTTGGTACACATCTTCGAGCGGAGGAACACAAATAACAAGCAATTCTATTGTAAATACGAGCGCAGATCATACTCTTTATGCGCAGTGGACACCGAACACATACACCATAACATTTAATGCCAACGGCGGTACAACTCCTACTGCAAGCAAGACGGTAACATATGGTTCAACATATGGCACGTTACCGACTCCGACAAGGTCGGGATATACCTTTGATGGTTGGTTCACCGCAGCGAGCGGCGGAACAAAGGCAACAAGTGCAACAACTATGAGTACAGTGGGTGACAGAACGCTTTATGCCCACTGGACACCCAGCACATATACTGTTACCTACAACGCCAACGGCGGCACAAATGCACCTGCTGTGCAGACAAAAACACATGGTGTAAATCTTACTCTCAGTGCCGCCTATCCTACAAGAACAGGATATATATTCCAAGGTTGGTCAACTTCCGCAAGTGGCTCTGTGGTATACGGAGCAGGTGCAAACTATACCGCCAATGCAAACGCAACGCTTTACGCAGTGTGGTTGCCAACAAATTTGACAGTATATTTTGATGCCAATGGCGGAACAAATTCGACTTCAAGTAAAGTTGTAACGTATACTTCAACCTATGGTACACTGCCTACACCCACAAAAACGGGATACAGCTTTAACGGCTGGTATACCTCTTCGAGCGGAGGAACACAAATAACAAGTAGTTCTACTGTGAATACGAGTGCAGATCATACTCTTTATGCACAATGGCGCCCCGGCAACTATTACTTGAGTCTCAATGGTATGCTTGATGATGTATCCATGGGTAGCCTTGTTGGAAGTGACGATGTCACTTTCGGAACTGTTGATATATACGTAGGCGGAGTAAAAGTCGCAGATGATGTAACGGATTATTATGTTCAGCATCCATATGGCTCTACATATTCCATTGAAGATATAAAGCCCGCCAAAGGAAAGGTGTACGAGGGTGTGTCTTCCGGAAATATTAGCGGAACAATTCGGGCAGGTAACACCGGTATAGTTCTTGCATTCAGAACATCGTACTATATTGACTATAACGCCAACGGTGGAACGGGCGCACCAGAGCCGCAATACAAGCTTTACGGCAAAGCACTTACTCTCAGCAGTACGGTACCCACACGCGATGGCTATACGTTCAAAGGCTGGTCTATTTCCAAAACAGGTGCTGTTGCATATCAGCCCGGAGGCTCATACATCGACAACATATCAACAACACTTTATGCAATCTGGGAAGAAAACTACATAAAGCCCGAAAGCATTGTCCTCGGCACTCACAAAACCTCTTTAAAGGTTGGAGAAACCGATACGGTTACATGCTCGGTGCTTCCTACAAATGCAGAATGGGAATCCATGTATTTCCTGTATTACGACGAAGATATCATTGATATGGCATGGGTAGCAAACGAAAATGCCTTTACCGTCACAGCAAAAGCGGTTGGCTCTACCGATATCATAATTGAGGTCTTGGACGAACACGAAAACACAGCTCAGGCACAATACACACTTGAAGTCACAAAAGTAATTGACGAGAATGCACCTCAGTTTGTTGTAGAACAAAAAACCTCACGCGCAGGAAGCACAGTGGATGTAACAATTTCCGTGAAGAACAACCCTGGTATCATATTTGCAAAATTCATTGTTACATGCGGTGATGAGCTTACTTTAGTAAATGTTACAGACGGCGGTATATTGGGTCATGCAAATCATCCCAAGGATAAAACAACTCCATATACCTTATACTGGAATAACGGAACGGCTGAAAGCGATTTCACTTCAAACGGCACGGCGGTAACCCTGACATTTGAAATTGACAGTGAGGTAGCCGACGGTTTCTATCCGATAAGCATAGAAGAAGTCACATCTGATACATTCAACTATGCAGATGATACGGTCTACTTTGAATCCGTCAACGGCGGTATCAATGTTATCTCCAAAATCATAGGCGATGTAAATGGAGACGGCGAAGTAACCGCACGTGATGAAAGAGACCTTTCCAGACATATCGCAAGTTGGCCCGGTTACGAGGATATTGATACATATACTGCCGATGTCAATGCCGATGGCGAAGTAACTGCACGCGACGAAAGAGATTTATCAAGACACATAGCAAGCTGGCCGGGATATGAAACCCTGCCTCATGTTAAGTAAAGGAGAATTAATATGTTTAAGAGAATTTTAGCACTTTCCTTTTTGATTTTTGTTATCGCACTGATGGTGAGCATGCATGCGTTTGCTGCCGAAAACGGAGTGATTACGGTTGAAAAAGTGGAAATTCAACAGGGCGAAACTGTCGCTGAGGTTAAAATCAATGTAACTGACAATCCCGGTCTGATTTTTGCAAAAATGAATGTGAGCTTTGACAGTTCACTTACACTGATTGCTGTTGCCGATGGTGGAATTTGGGGTCACGCGAATCATCCCAAGGATAAAGCAAACCCTTATCCTCTGTATTGGAACAACGGTACTGTTGAGGAAGATTTTACGGAAAATGGAACAATAGTTACACTCACTTTCAGTGTGCCGGAAAACATTGTGGCAGGAGTATACCCAATCAATCTCTCCGTGGTACAGAACTCTACATTCAATTACGATGACGAAGACGTAAATTTTAATGTCGTAAACGGTTCAATAACCGTTAAAAGCGCAAGCAAGATAAGCGGTGAAATGATTGGTGCACAGATGAGAAACGACGGCATAGCCGGACTGCGTTTCGGTAATAAATTCAATGTTAACAATAGTTTTCTTACTTCTCTGACAGGTGGAAATACTTATAACACACTGGGCGCTGTGTTTGCCGATGGTATAAGCAATGTAAGCTTCGGCACACTGGTAATTCCCGTTTTTGTACTGGAGGATAACAGCCTTACCGCTACAAATCTTACTCATGCCCTTTGCGGTGACATGGATGTTGCTGATGTACCCTGTAAAAATATCTACGATTACGATTCAGACAGCTTTACATATACTGCCGTAGTGACAAATATCCCCGATAAGTTTTCAGGTGGCAAAATTGTCGCACGTGGATATGTGAAATACACCGAAAACGCTCAAACAGTTTATCATTATCTTGACACGGTGACAGCTTCGCCTGAAGATGTAAAGACTCTTTTAGAAGGAGTGTGGTATAAAGACTGATTTTTTTGCCCCTTCTGATACAATTAATTTAAAATGCTTCTGATACAAAAAGGCTCTGACACGATCAGAGTCTTTTTTTGTAAAACCACATGGTTGTCAATTATGTTTTCGAAGCAAAGATAAATCATAAAATATTATTAAATAGTCTATGACTCACATTTGTTTTCATTTAATGTTTGAATTATGTGATTTACCCCCACCGAAATTATTTCTTCGGCGTGGTGTTTGATCAAAGACTGGCGACAGTTGGAATATCGTTTGGATTACCGGTGTAAACTTTGTTGAGTTTTGTGCCGTTGATAGTACTAACATATTGTTTTTGTAGAAACCTGCCTTTTTGAAACTCTGCTACATCTTTTCATACAGATTTCGGGTTACTATAATTGGCAAGATCAGATTTTGGGTTGCGGAGCTTTGCTATGGCAATATAGTATCTGCGAAATGCATGGAACGACAGATATCAAATTCAATCAAATACATGCCGGTTCGACAGCCACAGTTTGGCGCCCTTATAGGAAAAAAAGAGTCCTTGTGACTGTTTAACATTTGGGAATATGAATAACCAAAAAGTTCAAAAGAAAAAAAGAGCTTTCGTAACAAAAGTCCATTTTGAGTGTAAGATGTGCCATATGGAATCGTCCAACCATTGCTCAGCTTTTTCGTTGGTCATGATACGATAAATTCACCTATAATTATTTGTTATTATCATGAAAATGTTTTATTGCAAATATAGTAATTGTATGGTATAATTATTCTTGTTAAGAAAAAATTGCTATAGAAGAAATAATTGTCGCGGAATTATTAAACGATATCAATTGTCACTTAATAAATGACGATAAAAATGTAACTACGTAAATTAATCTACATATGAGAGGTAAAAATGGAAGCTCGTAAACAAACTTATATTTCTATATTGGCTTTAATCGTTTCTGTTGTTTCTTTGGTTACAACCTATTATTTAGAATATAGAGAGAATTTAGAAGTTATAGGGGAAAATATTGAAATTGTTTCTACAGATTTTGATAATAGTCTAGTTGAATGCAAAGCAGAAGTGATTGTAGCCAATCTCTCTCGTCATACTGTTCCCTTGACAAAATTACAATTATACAAAATTCATAGCGGCTTCAAGGATGCCGAAAGAATCCATGAATATTTCTGCCCGGATTTACCATTAACACTTGTTTCCGGTGGTGTTGAAAGGGTTACCATTACATTTCAATATAAACTCAGCTCGGATGAAATGAAAGATATAAAGAATAAAGCTGAGTTATTAGAGTATTTTGATGGAAGAACTATGTCAATTCGATTCAATACTGCAAAAACAAAAACCTACTCTACTAATATGAAGTTTAGTACTGCAAGCTAAAATAATTCCGGCCAATATAATTGGTTAAATTTTGAAGTCTTGTAATTCTATATATTCCACCAATTGTTCTTATTATCAACTTCTTCCAAAATCCTTGAAACAATCTTTTTTACATGATAAAATACCGTCACAAAACACCCGAAAGGAGAATTATAATGGCGGTATTTAAAAGTAATCGCGGAAGCTGGATTTTTAAGTTTTATTACACCGACTGGAAAGGTGAACGCAAGCAAGCTTATTGAAATCAGAATTGCACCGCTTGCAATAAGCGAAAGATGGGGATATGAAGACATTCAGACAACGCTTAATACATATTCGCACTTGTATCCCAACAAACAAGGTGAGATAGCTCAAAAGCTTGAAAGCTTCATAGATTAGTACGTTTTTAGTACGCAGAACAAAAAAAGAATCCCGAAAGCCTTGATTTTTTCAAGGCTTTCGGGGATTTTTCATTTTATTCCCATTCAATTACATTATTAAAGGAAGAAAATAACTCTATCAATTCTTCCATAGCTTTCATTGGAAGAAATCCATCCTGGTTATCATGCGCATATATAGATTCTCCGGAAGCGTATTTTATATCAATCTGTTCACCATACATATCGGGAAGTCCTGATACATGGTGGGTATATCCATTATGCTTTGCCAAATCATATTTTGACACGATTTCCTGAAGTTTTGTCATAAAAGAGGAGTCTGTTTGAAACTCATATTTATCCCCGTTTCCGGCTCGATCGTGCCAATCAAATTTTGCTTTTACTGTATCATCTTCCATCACAGCGCTCAACTTATAAACCTTGCCTGCAAGCTCGCTTTCTTCATCAAAAAATGAAGATATAAACGAAAACTCGGAACCATAGCTTATAATTTCAGTTGATTCAATAACCTTTGGTGAATCATCGCCTGAATTGCGTGTTACAACACCACCATCAATATTGTCGGTATTACGTCGGAACAATCCACATCCGCAAAATCCCATTGTCATAAGCAAGATAATACTTGTTATAATTCGTGACATATTACCACCTCTCATTTACCCGGATTGATAAAACGATAAAGGAATGTTACGACCTGTGCTCTTGTGCAGTTGTTGTCAGGTGAAAAGGTAGTGGCACTTGTTCCGCCGGTTATACCTTGTTCTACTGCCCATAGAACAGCTTTGTAATAATAGCTATCTGACTTCACATCGGCAAAAGGATTATTTTTTCCGTTCGGTTCAGGCTGACCAGCTGTTCGCCACAAGAAAGTAACAACCTGCGCTCTTGAGCAAGTTTCATCAGGAGAGAAAGTAGTATTACTTGTACCGCCGGTTATTTTACTGCCGAATGCCAATTTTACAGGTTTGTAGAAATAATCGCTTGTTTTTACATCTACAAACGGCAAAGTTATTGCCGCAGGCTCGGGTGAACCAATCATTCTATGGAGGAAAGTAACAACCTGACCTCTTGAACAATTTGCATCCGGTGAGAATGTGTTTGCACTTGTCCCTCCCGTAATGCCTTCCTTTGCTGCCCACAAAACAGCATCATAGTAATATTGCCCCTTTATCACATCAACAAAAGGATTGGATTTTGTCTCCTGCGTTTTATCTGTCTGTGTAGGCTTTTCCGGTTCTTCTACTTTTTCTTCCTCAAGGATGGGGAATGTGTAGCTGATACGAACGGAGGTATCGTGGAACCGTTCGATATCATCACTCTCTACGTAAAATCCATCAACCGATGCACTCACACTTTCAGCAAATTTTGCAGTATAATCCCAACCCGAACGGATTGTATCTATATACATTTCTACTGTATAAGCCTTGCCTTCCTTGAAGGTGTCGTCATAGCCCATATATTCGCCGTCTTCGTACCAGCTGATGTTGTCGCATTCGTAATAGTTAGGCTCTGAAGATACAGGCTCTCTGTCTGCTTTCTTTCCGGCTTCGGGGAAATCAAGACCTGTCATAGTTATGGAAGAAACGGTAACTGCTGATGTTCTTTCAATGTGTTTTACGGTCATAAGAGTACCATCTGTTTCATACTCTGCCTGTTCACCGTTTACAATTACAACAGGGTTATACTGTGCATTATGATCTTTACTGAAGGTGTAACCGTCTTCTGCTCTGAGGAAGATTGTGACACGGTATGCGCTGTCGCTTGCAAGAAGGGTGTCCTCTGCAACTCCGAAGTCATTTGCGTAAAGTCCCCAGCGGATACCGTTCTTTGTAAATTCATCACCGCCATCGGCAAAGCTTATGCCTTCTCCGCTGATTAAGCCGAAGTATTCAGGTGAATATCCTGTTTTAGGGTTCGGAATATCGATATGCACACGATCTATTCTGACTTTGCCGTCATCTGCCTCACCGTAGGAAAAGTCGCAGGTGCGGCACTTATAGACTATTGCGTTATCTGCCTTTTCGCCGTCAAGGAAAACGTGTTCTTCACTAAGAAGAATTTTGTTACATACCGAACACTGCATAAAATGCTTATCGTTGTCAAAATGGAGGTGTTCGTCCTCATTATATGAATGATTGCATTCTAAGTTATAAACCTTTGACCAAAGCGTTACCGCTCTTTTTGTGGCAGAAAGTTCATAGTCGCTTACTCTGTCGCCCATAATCGAGAAGTTGGGGGAAGCGGAGAAAACATAGTCACTTTCAAGCATTACCTCAACCTTTGCCTGATATTTTCCTGCAACCATTGTTGTTTCATCATCGCAAGGCTCATCGTTATGATACCATTCAACAGAATAGCTTCTGATGCCATCTGCGTTGCAGGAGAGAACATCGGGGGAAAGAGTCATGCCGTAAGCATTTGTTCCGTCAATGTTAAGTCTTGATATTTCTTTTCTGGCATCTCTGCCCGACATAAAGCTTCTTCTGTCGGCGTTTGACATATGGTGCGTGACAACAACTGTTGCCGGGCCGTCATTTCCGGTACCATTAAGCTTTGACCATTCGCTTACAGGTAAGGTTTCACCGTTAAGCTCTGCTGTATTTCTCTGCGGGTCAAGCATATCAGAAGTAAGTCTTACACTTCCCACATCAGATGCAGGATGGTACTTGTAGCCATATCTTTGAGCGTGTCCTATAACATAGGGTTCCCAATAACCGGTCAGTGTAACATTTATGGTCGGAACCAATAAAACACGCAGGTGATTTGTGCTGAAGGTTCCGCCTTTAACTGTTACATTGGCATTTTTTGTGGCTCCGAGAACATCAGCATTTCCTTTGCCGTGGAATGTACCGCCGTTGATGTTTGTGTTACCGCCCAGAAGTCTTAAGCACGCAGAGCGTCCAAATTCAACGTCCACATCGTTATCGTTATCTTTGACATATGTTTCAAGACTTGAAAAACCTCTGCCGAGGAAAATACCATCGTTTATCAAAAGACTTCCGTCTTTTACTGTGATGCAGTCGCCGTTTACTTGTTGCCATGCATATCCGTCAAATCTTGCACCGATTGCCAATCCCAGAACTCCGAACTGTATAGTATAATCAAGCATATGCCTTAAATCATAGACATCTCTGCCGTCATATATCCACATCTTTTTTGAACGGCCTGCCTCAAGTGTACCGCCGTTGATTGTTACGGCACCGCCGTCAACTTCCAAAACATTTCTGTGTTTTACAGTATCGTTAAAATATCTTGGACCCATATCAGTTCTGGGTGTTTCCATTCTTCCATAGCAGAACAATTTACCAGAATCATCTCCGCTCGTGTCATTGATAACGAGCGATGCACCGTTCGGGACTCTTATCATAGTGGTTTCCACACCTGTTTCGGCATTGAGTTCAACGGATTTGCCGTTCAGATTTAAAGTTTTTTCACCACTGCCGAGCGTTATCCAGTAAGACCCTGCATCTTTTACCTGACAAGTGTAAATAATGTCACGGGTAACGATAATGTTCTTGTCTCCGTTGCTTGCTAAAATGTTTTTAAAGTCCTCGACTGTGCCGACCTCTATGTATTCCGATTCTGCGGAAACCATCACCGGAACCAATGACAGCATCATTATTAAACTTAATAAAACACCCAAAAATTTTTTCATTATTGAAATCACTCCTTATTTCTTTTGTATCTCACAAGATTCCCAAAACTGTCCTCGATAGATAATATATTTTCACATATGGAATATTTGAATGTGCTCGGCATCAAATCACCTGAAAAATGAATTGTTACACTATCTCCGTTATCTGTATATGTAAATTCTTTTTTTGCATAAACGAAAGAATAAAAGCCTTTTCCTTCAGACAGAAAATTATATGCACAAAAGGACAGCTCTGCGCTTACCCAACATCCGATAAGTTTATTATCCATAGCTATGCCCACGGATCAGCTTCTTTTGGAAGTCTGATTTCAGAAAGACACTGAATATCGTTTAAAAACCATTGTCCGGTTGAAGGCTTCTGACGAAGCTTTACAGAACGCATATTGTCAGCACCGCCACTTTTAACCCAAAGGGTTGCCCAATTTTCATTATCAAAGGAATACGGATTTTCATATATTGCTATTGTCATAGGTTGAGACGGAGTATAACCGTTGTCAGGTGTTGCACCGTCAAAATATGAAAATGGTATATATTCTTTTTCATAAAGCCTGTCTTTATAAAACTGCTTTTCATAAGGACTTACGCTTTCGGGACCTTTGAGAAAGTCAAGCATTTCTAAAACGATGTCGGGATTATCTTTATACAAGCACAATGCAAGTACAGTAAGTGCCGCAGTTTTGAAAGGGGTATCAAGCGTTGCTTCGGGAAGAGCCTGAAGCTCACTTAAATTTTGTGGAATAGCAGTAAAGCTAAAGCATTCAGACCTGTTTTTACCTTTGCCGATAGAATTTACCGCATTAGTTACAACTTTTGTCGTTTCTTTGCGAATTGTGCTTTCAGCTATATTTTTTAAATAATCAAAAATACCCATAACTTTTTCACTCCTTTTCATATCGCATTGTCATAAATGTGAATAGTCCGTTTTCATCAATAGCTTTTGCCCAAGTATCCGTAGCCTCACCAAATGCTTCGCCTTCAATACCGGAATCAAACCACAACTCTCCGTTTCTTTCTTCCCAAGCAGAACAGCTCATGCAAATCATACCGGGGCGAAGTTCTTTTTCTCCTCCGCTTTCCAATTCAGCAAGATAACTTTCATATTCTTCTTTTGGAATAGGAATAAGCATCAAGAGCTTTCCGTTATCGCAAATTTCAATCAACGAACTTGTAATTTGCTTTCTTTCACGCATTTCATCGGCAACTGCATCTTCATCTGTTTCGTCAATATAAGGCATCGGAGAATTCAGATATTCTTCTGCGCTCAAATATATAAGTTCGCCTGACTCGTTTATTACGCCGATAGAATGAAATCGCCATTTACCAATATAGTTCATAATGGTACCTCCAATATTATTACTTATCGCTTTCGTCAAAAACATCTCCGCACTCAGGGCAGAACTTCGGAGGGTTAATTGGATCTTCAGGTATCCATTTACAACAAGAGTGTCGCTATCCATACTCTCACAGTAAAATAATCTCTCCAGGAGTCTGCGAGTGCTCCGCCAAGTGCTCCAATTCCTGCTTTTAATAATCTTATAATTTATTCTCCTTCCTGGACATATAAATTTTCATCCATTACTCCATAATCTGTTATATCCCACACATCGGGGTTTTTAATAAGCTTTCCATCACCGCCGATTTGAGGGCTGAATTTATGTCCGCTCAAATTCAGCTCTGTGCTGATTTCAATATTCGAATGCAAATCGGACAGATTACATTTAACGGTAAATGCTTCGCCGTTATATATGGTATGTACTTCGCCTGTATCAAGATTTGTTATATCGACATCCTCTTTATATCTCGGCACGATTAAGTACCATTCATCGCCCTCGTAATCAATGTGACCAATCTGCTCTATGGCAAAATCATCCAAGTCAGCAAAAATTCCTTCAATATACGTATGACGGAACTCCATTCTGTCACCATATCCTAAAAATGCCACCGCAAACATCGGCTGACCATCGTAATTATCAAAGTCGAATACATTTGCATATATGCTTCTGTAATCCGCGTCCTTATACACCATACCAGTTTTGTCAAGCGGTTGCGGTTTTTCTGTTGCACACCCAAAGAGTGATGCTAACATTGTGATAATAGCCATAAGCTTCATAATATTTTTCACCATTCTCATAAAATCACCCCGCATATAATAATTCTTCAAAGCATTCATCTTCGGGAATACCGTTTACTTTTCTCGGCCAATCGGAAACATCAATATTAAGCCTTACAACTGAGCCGTTTTCTGTCTTTAAATCAACGAAAGTTTTTCCGTCTGTCTGATATGGTGTGAGTGATGTGCCAATTGGAAGCTCTGTTTTTTCCATTTCAGGCAGAA